>NZ_JHXW01000003.1 GCF_000622245.1 Fusobacterium perfoetens ATCC 29250
TTAGGAGGAAAAAATGGCAAAAGAAAAATTTGACAGAAGCAAACCCCATGTAAACATTGGTACAATAGGACACGTTGACCATGGAAAAACAACAACAACAGCAGCAATATCAAAAGTATTATCAGACAGAGGACTAGCTGAAAGAGTAGACTTTGATAAAATCGACGTTGCTCCAGAAGAAAGAGAAAGAGGAATAACTATCAATACAGCTCACATAGAGTATACAACAGAAAAAAGACACTATGCACACGTTGACTGTCCAGGACATGCTGACTATGTAAAAAACATGATTACAGGAGCAGCTCAAATGGACGGAGCAATCCTAGTTGTATCAGCAGCTGATGGACCAATGCCTCAAACAAGAGAACACATACTATTATCAAGACAAGTTGGAGTACCATACATCGTAGTATACTTAAATAAAGCAGATATGGTTGATGACGAAGAATTATTAGAATTAGTAGAAATGGAAGTAAGAGAATTATTAACTGAATATGGATTCCCAGGAGATGAAGTACCAGTAATAGTTGGATCATCATTAGGAGCATTAAACGGAGAACAAAAATGGGTAGATCAAATAATGGCATTAATGGATGCAGTAGATAGCTACATTCCAGCGCCAGAAAGAACAATAGACAAACCATTCTTAATGCCAATCGAAGACGTATTCACAATAACAGGAAGAGGAACTGTTGTAACAGGAAGAGTAGAAAGAGGAATCATTAAAGTTGGAGAAGAAGTAGAAATAATCGGAATCAAACCAACAGCAAAAACAACAGTAACTGGAGTAGAAATGTTCAGAAAACTTCTTGATCAAGGAGAAGCAGGAGATAACATTGGAGCATTATTAAGAGGAACTAAGAAAGAAGAAGTAGAAAGAGGACAAGTATTAGCAAAACCAGGAACAATAACTCCACATACAGAATTTAAAGGAGAAATCTACGTATTAACAAAAGAAGAAGGAGGAAGACATACTCCATTCTTTACAGGATATAGACCACAATTCTACTTCAGAACAACAGATATAACAGGAGCAGTAAACTTACCAGAAGGAGTAGAAATGGTAATGCCAGGAGACAACATCACAGTAACAGTAAACTTAATTCACCCAATCGCAATGGAACCAGGATTAAGATTCGCAATCAGAGAAGGTGGAAGAACAGTAGCATCAGGAGTTGTTTCAGAAATCATCAAATAATAATAAAAATTATTAGAGATAAAAAAGGACTAAAGAAATTTAGTTCTTTTTTTATTTTTAAATTAATAATCTTTATTTTCTTTAATACTTTTTTATTAAAAAAATTTCATTAATTTATTTTTAAATTATTCAATAACTACTAATTTAGTAAAATATTTTGAATAAATTTTATTTTCAATTAATAATAAAAAAGGTACAATAAAAGTTGTACCTCTTATACATAGAAAATAATTAAAATTACTATTAATATAACAAACAGAGTAAAGATATAAAATTAAATATAGATTTTTTATTTATATTAATAATTAATCTTCTATTAAGCTATATAAATATTCGATTTCTTGTTTCCATATATTACTATCAATAGTTTCTAAAATGATAGGAATATTATCAAATCTTTTATCATTCATAAATCTAATAAAAAATTCTTTTCCCAATTTTCCTTTTCCAATGCTTTCATGTCTATCTTTTTTAGAACCTGTATCAAACATAGCATCATTAAGATGAATACCTTTTAAATATTTAAAGCCAATATGTTTTTCAAATTCTTTTATTGTTTTTTCATACCCGATTTTATCTTTTAGTTCATATCCTGAGGCTAAAGCATGACATGTATCAATACAAACTCCTATTCTTTTTTTATCTTTAATTTGTGATATAATCTTAGATAACTCTTCAAAATTACTACCAATATTTGTTCCTTGTCCAGCTGTATTTTCTAAAACTACAATAATATTAGGGATAATTTCATGAGCTTTATTTATAGAATCAGCAATTAAAGAAATACATTCATCTATAGAGATTTCATTTAAATGACTCCCAGGATGAATATTTATATATTTTAATCCTAATAGATTACATCTTTCCATTTCATCTATAAAAGAGTCTAAAGATTTTTTTCTTTTTTCTTCATCAGGATTACCTAAATTTTGAAGATAACTATTATGTGGTAAAATATGATTAACAGATATTCCAGAAATTTTTAATAACTCTTTAAATTTTTTTATTTCTTCTTCTTCTAATGGTTTAGAATCCCATCTTCTTTGATTTTTAGTAAAAAGAGCAAAAGCTCTAGCCCCAATATTTCTAGCATTAATAAAGGCATTAGAAACTCCTCCTTGGGTAGAAACATGTGCACCTATAAATTTATTAATTTTTTCCATTTTTCCTCCTTTTACATATTATAACACATTTAAAACTTTATTATAATTTTTAATAAAATAAAAAGGAATATTAAAAATTATATTGTTATATTAACAATTTTTAATAATTCCTTTATTAAATTAATCTAGATTTTTATGTTTATTGTCAAATTCTTCTAATTCTTTTAAATGAACAAGTTCTCTTTTTACTAAAATAAATGTTAATAGTGTTGCTATAAAATCTGATGTTGGAGCTGCAAACCAAATTCCATTAAGTCCAAATAGAGAAGATAAAATTAATATACATGGAATTAAAACAATAATTTGTCTTGAAAGTCCAATAAACATACTCATTTTAGGTTTTCCAATAGCTTGGAAATATATAGAAGAAACTATTTGGAAACCTACAATAGGGAGCATAAAAGTCTGTATTTTAAGACCTTTAGCAGCAATATTAATAAGGTTTTTTTCTTGTGTAAATATAAAAATAAAATATTTAGAGAAAAATTGAATTGTTATAAAATTTAATAAACAAATTATAGTAGCGGCAAAAATTCCTTTAAATAATGCTTCTTTAACTCTAGGAAAAAGTCTAGCCCCATAGTTATAACCTAAAATTGGAAGAAGTCCTTGATTTATTCCAAAAAGAGGCATAGTAATAAACATTATAATTCCTTGAATAATAGCCATAGCACCAATAGCAATATCTCCACCATGAATTTTTAAAGTAGTATTAAATATATAATTGACTAAACTAATTCCTATCTGTAATGAAAAAGAAGCGCCTCCCATAATACAAATACTTTTTACTTTTGAGAAAGGTAATTTTATATTTTCTCTTTTTAATTTTAGACCACTGTATTTTGATAAGAAATAAGAAGTAGCCCAAATAGCAGAAATATATTGAGAAATAATTGTAGCCCAAGCAGCTCCTTTAACTCCCATATCAAAATAGAAAATAAATATAGGGTCTAAAATAATATTTGTGATAGCACCAATAAGAAGAGTAGCCATAGCCATTTTAGGATTTCCATCAGAACGAATAATAGTATTAGTAATATATCCAATTAGGTTACCAGGAAATCCAAATGCAACAATATAAAGATAATCTTTGGCATATTTAAAAGTTTTTTCACTACCACCAAGTAAATTTATTAAATCATCAATAAAGAAAATTACAAAAATAGCAGAAATAATAGAAATAATAATTCCTAAAGCAAAAGCTGTTCCTAAGTATCTTTCAGCCTTTAAAAGTTTTTTCTTTCCTAAATTTAAAGATATATTAGTAGCTCCTCCAAGTCCAATAAGAAGAGCAAAAGAAAAAATAAATAAAGTAATAGGAAATGTAATTCCAACACCAGCTATAGCTAAGTGTCCTACTTCCCTAATATTTCCGATATATATTCTATCTACAACGTTATATAGAGCATTTACTAACATTCCTATAATAGCTGGAATAGAAAAGTGAAGAAGAAGTTTGGTGATTTTTTCATTTCCCATAAATTGATGTTTTGCGTCCATTAAAATCCTCCTAAAACAATTAATTTGACACAATATTTTTCCCAACTAAAATACATAATTTTATTTATTTAATTCTTTTTCTAATAAAATAATTAATTTTTCCATTTCTAAAGCAACAGATTTAAAATTTTCTTTATCTTCTAAATTAACACCTGCTTTCTTTAATTGATTAATAGGAAAATCATTTCCTCCAGATTTTAAAAGTTCTAAATAATTTTCTTGATATTTCTCTTTTTCAGATTCAGATGAATTAAAAATTTTATCATATAATTTAGATGAAGCTGAAAAACTTGTAGCATATTGATAAACATAATAAGGAGAGTTAAAGAAATGAGGAATTCTTGCCCAAACTATTTTTTGTAAATCATCAATAATAAGTTCATCTCCAAAATATTCTTTAAATAATTTACTCATTATATTATCTAAAGTTTCAGAAGTTATTGGAGTACCATTTTCTACTAATTTATAAGCTTCATATTCATAATTAGCAAAAAGACTTTGTAAATAATAAGTTCCAACAATATTTCCTATAGCTTCTTCTATTAAAGCAATTCTTTCATTTTTATCAGTTGTTGTATTTAACATATAATCTAACAAAAGTTTTTCATTAAATGTAGAAGCAACTTCTGCAACAAAGATAGTATAATCATGAGTAGAATAAGGTTGATTTTTAGTAGAGTACATGCTATGAAGAGTATGTCCTAATTCATGAGCTAAAGTGAATACTGAATCTAAAGTTCCGTTAAAATTTAAAAGCATATATGGATGAACATCATAGATATTTAAAGAATAAGCTCCACTTCTTTTGTTAGGAGTTTCAAAGACATCTAACCATCCTTCACTTATAGCAGTCTTTAGATTATTATAATAATCTTTTCCTAAAGGTTTTACAGAATTTAAAACAATTTCTTTAGCTTCTTCATAAGTAAAAGTCCTTTTATAATCAACAATTTTAATTTGGTTATCATAATAGTGATATTCGGAAATATTAAGATATTTTTTTCTAAGTTTTAAATATTTTTTTAGTGGTTGAGAGTTTTCTTTAGCAGAATTAATAAGATTAATATATACATTTGTAGGAATATTATCAGGTTCTAAAGCTTTTTCTAAAGTAGAATTATAATTTTTAGCTTTCATATTGGCAACATCTCTTAAGATTTGTCCTCTATAAATAGCAGCATAGGTATTTTTGTTTATAAAATAGGAATTATAATGTGCTTCAAAGGCTTTTTTTCTATCTTCTTGATTTTTATAGTTTTCTAATATTTTTGAGTATACAGCATTACTAACTTTAAATTTTTCTCCAGTAGAAAGCTCTATCTCATTCCATTTAATATCAGAAATAGAAAGTTCGTCATAAACTTCATTTATACTTCCCATATATTGAGAAAAATATGATAAAAGTTTTTCTTTATCTTTATCTAATACATGTTGCTTTAATCTATAAAGTTCATTTAAATTGAATTTATGATTGTGTAATTCTTTATTTTCTTCAATCCATTTATCCATAATTTCTTTAGGAATTTCTAATATTTTAGGAGTAATCCAAGATGAAGATACACTATATTCAGCATAAATATGTTCAATAGTTTGCATTTTTTCAGCAGCTGTAACATCTTTTGAATTTAAATCTCTAAGCATATATGGATAAAGATAAAGTTTATCCATAAGTCTACTTATTTTTTCTTCTAATTTTAAAAGTTTTATAAATTTCTTAGAATCTGTAGTAATGTTATTTTCAAAAGTTGGAATTTCTTTTATTAACTCAGTTAAAAGTTTTAAATCATTATCCCATTCATTCCAATTTTTATAAATATCTGATAGATTCCATTTATATTTAGTTTCAATATTATCTCTAGATGATATTATTTCCATAAAAATTTTCTCCTTTTTAAAGTAAAGTTTTTAATAATATTATACAATTTTAAAAATTATAAATCAAGAAAAACAATTTTTAATTAATATTTTTTACGATAATGTGATATAATCTTTTAGTATAAGAATAAGTATCAAAGGAGAAAAAATGGAGAATATTTTATTGTGTTTAGGTGCTTTGATTTGTTTATGGATTTTTTGGAAAGTTACAAAAATAATGTTAAAAATTTTCTTTATATTGACATTTATAGGGATAATTTATTTTTATTTTTTTAATGGACAAATTGTATAAGATAGAAATTAAAGGAGATTAAAATGGAAGAATTAGATGAAAGAGAAATTAGTGAAAAAAATAAAAAAACACTTAATATGACAGAGGGAAGTATTGTAAAAATACTTTTATTATTTTCAATTCCTTTAATTTTAGGAAATTTATTACAACAAACTTATAATACAGTTGATTCAATTATAGTTGGAAACTATGTAGGAAGTAATGCTTTAGCAGCAGTAGGGTCAAGTGCAATTATAATTAACTTACTAATAGGATTTAGTCAAGGAATATCTGTAGGAGCAGGTGTAATTATATCTCAGGCAATAGGAGCTAAAGATAATAAAAGAATAAATTTATCTGTACATACAGCTATAATGATAGCAATTTTATTAGGAATAATTTTATCAATAGTAGGGTTTATTTTTACTCCACAAATTTTAAAGTGGATGAAAACTCCAGAAGAAATATTTAAAGATTCAGTTGTTTATTTAAGATTATTTTCTTTAGGATTAGTTTTTAGTATAGTTTATAATATGGAAGCTGGAATTTTAAATGCTGTTGGAAATTCAAAATGTTCTTTACTTTATTTAGGAGTAGCTTCAGTAACTAATATATTTTTAGATTTATTATTTGTTAGAGGTCTTAATATGGGGATAAAAGGAGTTGCAATAGCTACAAATATCAGTCAATTTATTTCCTGTATGTTAGCTTTAGTATTTTTATTAAAAATAGATGATAGTTATAAAGTATATTTAAATAAAATAAAAATAAATAAAAAAATAGCTTTAAATATGATTAGAGTAGGTTTCCCAACAGGAATACAAAGTACAGTAATTTCATTTTCAAATGTTTTAATTCAAAGTAGTATAAATGTATTTGGTCCAAGTATTATAGCAGGATTTGGAATATATTTAAAAATAGACGGCTTTAATGTTTTACCTATTTTAAGTTTAAGCATGGCTAGTACAACATTTACAGGACAAAATTATGGTGCTAGAAGAAAAGATAGGGTAAAAAAAGGTATGTGGATAACTCTTGGAATGGGAATTATTTATTCTATTATAATAGGAATTTTACTTCTTATATTTTCTCGTCCACTTGTAGAACTTTTTACAAATGATGAAAAAATAATACAGGCAGGGATTTCAGCTATGAAATATTTTTGTCCATTTTATTTTATACTTTCAATGTTACATTCATTAGCAGGAACAGTAAGAGGTGTTGGAAAAACTATGCCACCTATGTTGATTTTACTTTTTTCAATGTGTATTTTTAGAATCTTTTGGATTAATTTTATTTTACCATTAGATAATACAATAAATAATATATTAATTTTGTACCCTATCACTTGGACAATAGGACTTATATTAATGACTTTATATACATGGAGAGCAAAATGGATATAAAAAAAGCTGAGAATTTTTCTCAGCTTTTTTATTAAGATTATTTTACATTCTATTTACTGTTTTAATACCTAATAAGTTAAGTCCTTCTTTTAAAGTTTTTGCAACTCTATCTATAAGAAGTAATCTTGAATAAAGAATATTATCTTCTTGATTTAAGATAGGACATGAATTATAGAAAGTATTGAATTTTTTAGCAAGTTCAAATAAATAATCAGTAAGAAGATTTGGTTTATATGCTTCTCCAGCTTTTAGAGCCATTGTAGGGAATAAAGTTAAATATGTAGAAAGGGGTCTTTCGTTTTTATCAATAATTTGAATTTCTTTATTTTCATCTAAAGCTTTACCAAGTTCTTCTGCTTTTCTAAGTATAGATTGAATTCTTGCATAAGAGTATTGTAAATAAGGAGCTGTATTTCCTTCAAAACTTAAAATTTTATCCCATTCAAATATAATAGGACTTTGTCTATTTTGAGAAAGGTCAGCATATTTAATAGCTCCAATTCCAACTACTTCAGCTATATTATCTTTTTCTTCGTCAGAAAGTGATGAATTTTTTTCCTCAATAATTTCTAATGCTTTTTTCTTTCCTTCATCAAGAAGTTGTTCTAATCTGATGACATTTCCTTTTCTTGTAGAAAATACTCCATCAGCAAATCTCATAATTCCAAACCAAATATGAACTTTTTCTATATCCCAACCAAGCATTTCAGTTATTTTAAAGAATTGTTTAAAATGGTCTTGTTGTCTTTCATCAGTTAAATAAATTATTTTATTAACATTATAATTTTCTTTTCTAAATTTTATAGTAGCGATATCAGATGTAGAGTAAAGGAAAGCTCCATCTTTCTTTTGTACTATACAAGGGTGAAGATTTTCTTTTTCATCAAAGAATACAACTTTTGCCCCTTGGTCTTCTACAGCTAATCCTTTTTCAACTAACTCATCAATAACTTTTGGCATAATTGGATGATAGAAAGATTCTCCATAGTAAGTATCAAAATGAACATCCATTCTTTCATATAATTTATTATATTCTTCAAGAGAAACTTTTATAAATTCTTGCCAAAGTTTATAATTTTCTTCATCACCATCTTGAAGTTTTTTTAGTTCTTCTCTTGCAATATCTTCAAGTTCTGGATTTTTTTCACTTTCTTTTGTAAATTCTACATAAACTCTTTCAAGTTCTTCAATAGGATTTTTTTGGTAAGCATCTTTATCTAACCATTTGTGGTAACCAACTATAAGTTTTCCAAATTGAGTTCCCCAATCTCCTATATGGTTATCAGCAACAGTATGATACCCTAAGAAATTACATAATCTTTTAACAGAATCTCCTATAATAGTTGATCTTAAATGGCCGATGTGCATTCTTTTGGCTATATTAGGTGAAGAATAATCTATGATTATATCACCATCAGTGTTTAATTCTGTAAACTGATATTTTTCAGTTGTCATTTTTCTTACATATTCAGATACATAAGAATTTTTTAAAAATATATTTATAAATCCAGGACCAGCTATTTCTAATTTTTCAATAATATCATTTTCAGGAATATTATTAACTAAATCCTCAGCTATTTTTCTAGGATTTCCACCAATAATTTTAGAATTCATCATAGCAAAATTACTTTGGAAATCTCCAAACTTTTCATTAGTTGCTATTGTAATTTCTATTGGTTTTAACTCTTTGTTAGGAAATGCTTTTTCTATAGCATTTTTTAAAATTCTTTCTATATACTTTTCTATTCTTAACATAGGCTTCTCCATAAAATAATTTAATAAATAAAAAAGAGGACTAAGTCCTCAATCAGAATGAACACCGATCTACCGTCTCCCCCTCTGTTTTGGTCGCCATAAAAATAAGTGGTAGTTATTTGCTAGATGCATACAGGGTCCGTAAAACAAAGGTTTTCGTGACTTATCTGAGTTACTTCTAACAGGGACAACCCCAGTAGCGACCATAGGCCCAAAACATCAGAGAATAACGCGTAGACCAGAAATTTTCTATTCTTTGATTGAATTATATCACATTTTAACTGTAAATGCAATATTAACTTTTCAAAAATAAATTTTTTAAATTGAAATTAGTTATAAACTATTGAAAAATATACAAATTATTTTTCTTCCTTGAAAGTAGAAACTATAAATAATTCATCTAATTGTTCTTTTTCAACAATATTTGGAGCTTCAGTCATTAAACATTGACCTTTATTTGTTTTAGGGAAAGGAATAACATCTCTTATAGAGTTTTCTCCTAACATTACCATTAACCATCTATCTATTCCAAAAGCTAGTCCTCCATGAGGTGGTGCTCCATATTTAAATGCGTCAATAAAGAATCCAAATTTTTCACGAGCTTGTTCTTGAGTAAGTCCTAATTTTTCAAAAACTTTTTCTTGAACTTGAGGATTGTGAATTCTAATACTTCCACCACCAATTTCATTTCCATTTAGAACCAAATCATAAGTATTAGTTCTTATATCCATATCTCCCTCAAAGAATCTTGGCATATCTTCTTCCATTATAGATGTAAATGGATGGTGTTCAGCTTTATATCTTTGTTCTTCATCATCATATTCAAACATAGGGAAGTGAACAACCCATAAAAATTTAAATTCATTTTTATCATAAAGATTTAATTCTTTTCCTATTCTTAATCTTAAAGCTCCTAAAGCAGCACGAACTACTTTTACTTTATCAGCTACAATTAAGATTACATCTCCTTCATTAGCTTCAACTTTTTCAATTATAGCTTTCATTTCTTCTTCAGTTAAAAATTTAGCTATTGGAGAATTAATTCCACCTTTAGTAAGTTTTATATAAGCTAATCCTTTAGCTCCAAAATATCTTTTTACATATTCTTGATAATCATCAAGAATTTTTCTTGAAAATTTATCAGCTACTTGAGGAGCTACAATAGCTTTAACGATTCCACCATCAGCTATTGTAGAACTAAATGCTTTAAAACCACAGTTAGCAACGATTTCAGAAATATCTTTTAATTCTACTCCAAATCTAGTATCTGGTTTATCAGAACCAAATCTATCCATAGCATCTTTCCATTCCATTCTTGGGAAATCATAATTTGCTTCTTGTCCTGTTACTTGTTTAAATACTCTTTTTGCTAATCCTTCAATTTCAGTAATAACATCTTCTAGTTCAACAAAAGACATTTCAATGTCAAGTTGAGTAAATTCAGGTTGTCTGTCAGCTCTTAAATCTTCATCTCTAAAACATTTAGCAATTTGGAAATATTTTTCAACACCAGCTATCATTAAAAGTTGTTTAAATAATTGAGGTGATTGAGGTAAAGCATAGAATTGTCCTCCATTAGTTCTACTAGGAACTAAGAAGTCTCTAGCTCCTTCAGGAGTAGATTTTGTTAATAAAGGAGTATCTACATCCAAAAATCCTTTTTCATCCATATAATTTCTAATAGACATAATCATTCTATGTCTTTTTTTCAAATTATTTATCATTTGTTCTCTTCTTAAATCTAGATATCTATATTTAAGTCTTATATTTTCACTTAATCCTTCATCTGTCATTTGGAAAGGTAAAGTATCACAAGAGTTTAAGATATCAATAGAAGTAGCAAATACTTCTATTTCTCCAGTGGGGATATTAACATTTTTACTATATCTTTCTCTTACTTCTCCTTCTATTCTAATAACAGATTCTGTTTTTAATTTTTGAGCTTTATCAACAACTTCTTGACTAGCTACATCAGTATCAAAAACAATTTGAGTTATTCCTTCTCTATCTCTTAGGTCTACAAAAGTAAGTCCTCCAAGGTCTCTTTTAGTAGCAACCCAACCAGATAAAATAACTTTTTCACCGATATTATTTTTCCTTAGTTCGCCTAAGTTATGATTTCTATATATCATTTTAAGTCTCCTTTAAGAATTTATTTTTTTAATTTTTTTATTAATTCTTCAATTGTTAATTCTTCTTGAGTTCTAGCATTAAAATCTTTTAAAACTACAATATTTTTAGCCATTTCATCTTCACCAATAATTATTGTATAATTAACATTTAATTTATCAGCTTTTTTCATATGACTTTTCATACCTTTAGAGTTAAAATCAATAGCTACTTTTAGTCCTTCTTTTCTTAAAATATTAGTTAATTTCATAGCAAAATCACAAGTATTTTCACCAAGCCAAGCTACATATATATCAGTTTCTTTAGAAGGAATAGTATCCATAAGCATCATAATTCTTTCAATTCCTGCAGCAAATCCAAAAGCTGGAGTTTCTCTATCACCTAATTGTTTTAGAAGATTATCATATCTTCCACCTCCAAGGACAGTTCCTTGAGCTCCAAGTTTGTTAGTTACTATTTCAAATACTGTACTTGAATAATAATCTAATCCTCTAACTAATTTTGGATTTTCAACAAATGGAATACCAAATAAAGTTAAATATTTTTTCACAGTTTCATAATGATTTCTTTCAGCTTCAGATAAAGAATCTATTATACTAGGAGTATTTTCAGTATATTTTTTACAAGTTTCTACTTTACAATCTAATACTCTTAGAGGGTTTGTTTCTAGTCTTCTTTTACAATCTTCACATAAATGTTCTTTAACAGGCTCTAAATAGTTTAATAAAGCTTGTCTATATTTTTGACGAGATTCATTTTCGCCAACAGAGTTAATATTAACTTCAAGGTCAGTTATTCCTAATTTTTCAAGTAAGTGATAGCTCATAGCTATAACTTCAGCATCAAGAATAGGAGAAGCCTCACCTAAAACTTCAACACCAACTTGATTAAATTCTCTTTGTCTTCCAGCTTGAGGTCTTTCATATCTAAACATAGATCCCATATAGAAAAATTTTGAAATATCTTCTTTTGCATAAATTTTATTTTCTAAATAAGCTCTTACAACAGAGGCAGTTCCTTCAGGTCTTAAAGTAATACTTCTTTCTCCTCTATCAAGAAAAGTATACATCTCTTTTTCTACTACATCTGTAGCTTCTCCTATTCCTCTTTTAAAAAGGTCTGTTTCCTCAAAAATAGGAGTTTTTATATAAGAGTATCCATATGCAGAAAATAAATCTTCAGCAATTCTGTGAATATGAGAATATTTTGCAGCTGTTTCTTCAATAATGTCTTTAGTTCCTCTTACTGCTTTAATTAATTTCATTAAATCTCCTCCAATTTATTTTAATTTTTATTTTTTCCAAAGTCTATCTAATTTATCTTTAATTTGAATTTCAAATTTATTATTTCCAGGTTTATAATATTTTTTACTTGTATTTTTTCTATAATTTTGTTTAACAAAATTTCCTTCATAATCATGAGGATATTTATATCCAACAGCTCTATCAGAAATATGAAGAGGGACTTCTTGCATATCCCCATTTTTAATATCTTCTAAAACTTCGTTAATACTATTATAACATGAATTGCTTTTACTTGAAATAGCTAAATAAATAACAGCATGAGCTAAAATTATTCTAATTTCAGGCATTCCTATTTTTTCACTAGCTGTATAAGCTGATGTAGCTATAACTAAAGCTTCTGGATTAGCCATTCCAATATCTTCACTGGCTGAAATGACAAGTCTTCTAGCTATATATCTAGGGTCTTCACCACCATATAAAAGTCTACCCATCCAATAAACAGCTGAATCAGGGTCACTTCCTCTAATACTTTTTATCATAGCAGAAATAATATTGTATTTATCTTCTTCTTTGTGATAAGAAACTTTTCGTTTAGAAAAAAGTTTTTCTATATCTTCTAAATTTCCACTTTCAGAATTATTAAAAAATAATTCTAAATAATTTAGAGCTATTCTACAATCTCCCTGTGAAATATCTAAAATAATATTTTTTATATTACTTGGCAAAATTTTATTATAATATTTTTCCCCTTTTATTAAAATTTTTTCTATATCTTTTCTTTCAAGAGGTTTGAATTCAAAAATGAGACATCTTGATAAAAGGGCATTATTAAGATTGTGATATGGATTTTCAGTAGTAGCTCCAATAAGAATTAATATTCCTGACTCTGTATAAGATAGCAAAGCATCTTGTTGCATTTTATTAAATCTATGAATTTCATCAAGAAATAAAACTGTTTTTTTATTATATAATTCTATAGATTTTTTTGCTTTTTCAACAATCTCTCTTAAATCATTTAGAGAAGCGATAGTAGCATTTAAGTTTTCTATGTTACAATTAAGTTCATTAGAAATTATTTCTCCTAAAGAACTTTTTCCGCAACCAGGTGGACCATATAAAATCATATTACTAATTTTTCCACTTTTTATTATTTTATTTAAAAGTTTTCCTTCTCCAAGTAATTCTTCTTGGCCTATAAATTCCTCTAGAGTCTTAGGTCTCAATTTTAGAGCAAGAGGTTTTATATCATGATAATTATTTTGAAAAAGAGTTGGAGTTTCCATTCATCCTCCTTAAAATAATAAAAAGATGTGTTGTAATGAACACATCTTAAATTGTTTTATTTTGCTGAGTATAGGTATAATAATAATGCTGTTATAATAAATAAAGTTGCAATTATTTTTGTAGCTTTAGCTAAAGGACCACCATCCTTAGAAAGACCAAATACTGTATTAGCACTTCCCATTCCCATACTACCAGACATTCCACGACTCCTATCAGGTTGGATAAGAACAAGGATTATTAATACTAAGGCAAATATAAATAGTAAAACTGTTAATATACTTTCCATTTTTCCTCCATAAAAAATCCTTTTTTAAAATAAAGAATTTTAATAATATTCTATTGAATATTATAATATAAAATGAAAAAAAATACAAAGAAAATTTTATAGAAGTTATAAAATAATTTAAGAAAAAACAAGGAAGAATAATCTTCCTTGTAAAAATAAATTATAATAATTTTGCAGAAATTTCCGCTAAAGGAGAACGTTCTCCTTTTACAAGAGTAATATGTCCAATAATTTTTTCATCTTTTAATTTCTCTGCCATATAAGTAAGTCCATTTGTATTTGCATCAAGATAAGGACTGTCTATTTGGTAAGGGTCTCCTGTAAATACAATTTTAGTATTTTCTCCAGCTCTTGTTATAATAGTTTTTATTTCTAATGGAGTTAAGTTTTGAGCTTCATCAATTATAATAAATCCATTAGGAATACTTCTTCCTCTTATATATGTAAGAGCTTCAACTTTTAAAAGCCCCATAGTTTCAAGACCAGTTATAACTTTTTCTCCTGTTTTATCTCCTTTAAAATCACTTAAAAGCTCTATATTATCAAAAATTGGTTGCATCCAAGGTCTTAATTTTTCTTTTTCATTACCAGGCAAATATCCTAAATCTTTTCCCATTGGAATTATAGGTCTAGCGATATATAATTTAGAATATTTTTTTCTTTCAACAACTTGTTCAAGACCAGCAGCTATAGCAAGTAAAGTTTTTCCTGTACCAGCTTTTCCAACTAAAGTTACGGCTTTTATATCATCATCCATTAATAAATCCATAGCAAACTTTTGTTCATCATTTCTTGCCCTAGCTCCCCAAGCACAAATATCTCCATTGACAAATTTTTTTATTTTATCTCCAACAACTCTACCTGTAGTTTTTTCTTGTCCAGCCTTCATAATAAAGAAAAAGTTTGGAGATGGTTCAAAATCAAGATTTAGTTCAGATATATCTATTTTTCCAGTTTTATCATATTTATCAAATAAAGTTTTAGAAATTTCAAGTTCTAAATATCCTTTATCAAGTTCATCATACATAACTCTATCAGTAGAATAATCCTCTACTTCTATACCAATAGCATCAGCTTTTATTCTAAGATTTATATCTTTAGTTACTAAAATAACTTTTCTATCGGGATATTTATTTTTTATTTTTATAGTCATACCCAAAACACTGTTATCTGTAGAATCTTTTTTTAATCCTTCAGGAATAGAATCTTTTCCACTTTCAACTATAACTTTAAAGAAAATTTCATCAGGAAGTTCAACACCTTTAGATAGGTTTCCTTTTTTTCTAATTTCTTCAATAACTCTAGAAGCCATTCTAGCATTCATTCCAGTATCTTGCTTACCTTTTAATTTATCTATTTCCTCAATAACTTCTATAGGTAAAAAAACATCATTGCCTCTAAAATTATAAATTGAATTAGGGTCATGAATTAAAATATTAGTATCTAATATAAATATTTTTCTCATAAATACATACTCCTTTTTGTGTGACATTGATATTGTAACTTGAGTTATTTATACTAATATTCTATATAGATTAAAAAAATCCTTTTATTTTATTTGAAGATTTTTTAAAGTATCTTTTATAGCTTCTTGAATATTTTTATAAGATTTTATTTTATTTTTATCTATAATTTTATCAATATCCTTTTTATTGTATCCTAATCCTTCTAAAGCCATTATTAATTCATCTTCAATTTCATAATTAACATTTATATTTAATGATTGTTCAATAGACACAAAATCTATCTTTTTAATTTTAGATTTTAAATCTAAAATTATTTGTTGAGCTTTTTTCTCACCAAGTTTTGGAACATTTTTTAGAGTCACATAATCCCCTTCTAAAATTAGTATACGAATTGTTTCACAATCAAAAGAAGACATTATAGATAAAGCTAAAGACATTCCTATACCTTTCACAGAAAGTAACATTTCAAAAAGATTTCTTTCTCTTTCTTCTAAAAAACCAATAAGTTTGTATTCATCTTCTTTAATATAATTGAAAATAAAAAATTTAGTTTCAGAATTAGTATTTAATTTTTCATAAGTTCTAAGAGAAATAAAAATTTTATAACCAATTCCTCCAACATCTAACGCAATATAATCTAATTTTTTATAAGAAATAATTCCTTTTAAATATTCAAACATTAAATTATCCTCCAAAAATTTATTTATAAAATTATATCATAAAATAATTTAAAATTATATTATAAAAGAATAAATTTTGTAGATTAATTGAAAAATTTGAAAAAATATGCTAGAATTTAGTATTGTGGATAATTGTCAATAATGAAATAAAAAACCAATAAAATTATTGAAAAAAATGGAGGTTTAATGAAAATATATACAGCTCCTATGGCAGGAGTGACAGATTATACTTTTAGAAATATTCTAAAAGAATTTGAACCAGATATGATATTTACTGAAATGGTTAGTGTAAATGCTTTAGAAGTTTTAAATGATAAAACTATAAATAAATTGTTAAGACTTAGGGATGGAGAGGCTGTTCAAGTTTTTGGTGCTGATATAGATAAAATTATTAATAGTGCTCTTTATTTAGAGAGTAAAGGAGTAAAACAAATAGATTTAAATGCTGGTTGTCCAATGCCTAAAGTAACTAAAAATGGTTCAGGAGCAGCACTTTTAGAAAACCCAGAAAAAATCAGAGAGATTTTAACAAAAATGAGAGAAGTTTTAAAACCAGAAACAAATATTTCTATTAAAATAAGAGTTGGTTTTAAAGGTATAAAAGAATATATAAAAATAGCCAAAATAGCAGAAGAAGTAGGTTGTACTCATATAACAGTACATGGAAGAACAAGAGAACAAATGTATACAGGAAAAGCTGATTGGTCAAAAATAAAAGAGGTAAAAGAAGCAGTGAATATTCCTGTTATAGGAAATGGAGATATTTTTACAGCAGAGGATGCTTTGGAAAAAGTAAAATTTTCTGGAGTAGATGGAATTATGTTAGCTAGAGGAATGTGTGGAAATCCTTGGCTTATAAGAGATATAAGAGAAATTTTTGAATATGGAGAAGTAAAAACAAAAGTAACAGAAGAAGAAAAAATAGATATGGCAATAAAACATATTTATATGGCAAAAGAAGATAATGATAACGAGAAGTTTATTTTTGAAATGAGAAAGCATATTTGTTGGTATTTAAAAGGAATTAGAGGTTCAGCAGAGGCAAAAAATAGAATAAATAAACAAGAAGATTATAAAGAAGTTATAAAAATATTAGAAGAATTAAAAGAACAAATGAAAGGATAGATATGATAGTTGATGAAACTCCTTTAATGAAACAATATATGGAAATAAAAAAGCAGTATCAAGATAGTATTTTATTTTTTAGGCTTGGTGATTTCTATGAAATGTTTTATGAGGATGCAAAAATAGCTTCAAAAGAATTAGGACTTACTTTAACAAAAAGAAATAAAAAAATGGATGTACCTTTAGCAGGAGTCCCATATCATTCTGTAGCTTCTTATATAGCTAAATTAGTAAATAAAGGCTACAAAGTTGCTATATGTGAACAAGTGGAAGACCCAAAAGATGTAAAAGGTATAGTAAAAAGAGAAGTTGTAAGAGTTATTACTCCTGGAACTATTATAGATACTGAATATTTAGATGAAAAGAATAATAATTATCTAATGGGGATAATTATAAAAGAAAAAAATATAGTTATTAGTTATGTAGATATTACAACAGGAGAGTTTAAAACAACTAAAATAGTAGAAGGAAATTTAATATATAAACTTTTAGGTGAAATTAATAAAATTTTTCCAAAAGAGATAATAACAGATGAAAAAAGTTATTTAATACTTTTAAAAGAATTGGAAAATAGTAGAATTTTAGAAAAAATAAATTTAACAAAAATATCTTTTGTAAGAAATTCAGAAAAATATCTTTTAGAATATTTTAAAATTCAATCTCTAGATAGTTTTGGAATAAGTAAATCTGAAGAAGAAATTATTTTAATTTGTGCTATGACTTTAAAATATGTTGTAGATTTACAAAAAGGTAAAGAATTACCAATAAATAAAATTTCTTATGTAAATTGCAATGATATAATGGAATTAAATCTTACTACTCAAAGAAATTTAGATATAATAGAAAATTATAAAGGAAATAATACAGGAACATTACTTTGGGTATTAGATTATTGTAAAAACTCTATGGGAAGTAGATTACTAAAAAAAATAGTTAAAAATCCTACTTTAAATATAAATGAAATTAGAAAAAGACAAGAAGATATAGGATATTTTATAAATGAAGTTTTGGTTAGAGAAGAAGTACGTGAAAGATTAAAAGATATTTATGATATTGAAAGAATTATTGGAAAATTGACTTTAGAAACTATAAATGGAAGAGATTTAGTAGCTTTAAAGGAGTCAATAAAAAATACTTTAGAAATATATAAAATTCTTCTTAGAAATAATTCTACAATATTAACTGTAGATATAGAAAAAAGTGTAGAGATTTATAATCTAATAGAAAAAGTTATAGTTAATGAACCACCATTTTCAATAAGAGAAGGTGGGATTATAAAAGATGGATATAATGAAGAATTAGATGAATTAAGAAATATAGCTGAACATGGTCAAGATTATTTATTAAAAATAGAGGCTAGTGAAAGAGAAAAAACAGGGATAAAAGGACTAAAAATAAAATATAATAAAGTATTTGGATATTTCATAGAAGTAACTAAAACTAATTCAGAATTGGTTCCTGATTATTATATAAGGAAACAAACTTTAGTAAATGCTGAAAGATATATAGTTCCAGAATTAAAAGAATATGAAGATAAGATATTAAATGCAAAAAATAGAATAGAAAGTTTAGAATACTATTTATTTAAAGAAGTAACAGGAAAACTAAAAGAATATATAGAAATGTTACAAGAATTAAGTAATAAAATTTCATATCTTGATGTAATTTCTACTTTAGCTTATGTGGCAATAAAGAATAATTATATAAAGCCTGAAATAGTGGAAACTGGAGAAATGGAAATATTGGGTGGAAGGCATCCAATAGTTGAAAAATTAATTCCTACTGGAGAATTTGTAAAAAATAATGTTACTTTAAATGAAAATAAAAATTTTATAATTCTTACAGGACCTAATATGTCTGGAAAATCAACTTATATGAAGCAAATAGCATTGATAATAATAATGGCTCATATAGGAAGTTATGTTCCAGCAGATTATGCTAAAATTTCTTTAGTAGATAAAATATTTACTAGAATAGGTGCTAGTGATGACTTAATTACAGGACAATCAACATTTATGTTAGAGATGAGTGAAGTAGCTAATATACTAAATAGTGCAACAGAAAAATCTTTTATTATATTAGATGAAATAGGCAGAGGAACTTCAACATTTGATGGAATTTCTATAGCTTCAGCTATAACAGAATATATTCATGATAAAATAAAAGCAAAAACGATTTTTGCTACTCATTATCATGAACTTACTGAATTAGGAGAAAGATTAGAAAGAGCAGCTAATTATAGAATTGAAGTACAAGAAAAAAATAATGAAATTAAATTTCTAAGAGAAATAGTACAAGGAGGAGCTGATAAATCTTATGGAATTGAAGTAGCAAGGTTAGCAGGTCTTCCTAAAGAAATATTAAAAAATTCTAAAAAAATATTAAATATTTTAGAAGAAAGAAAAAATGTTATTGAAAGAAATTTAGGAATAGAACAAATGATATTATTTGGAAATAATAGTGGGATAAATATAGAAACTTCTAAAGAGGAAATTTTTGAAGAAAAATTAAAAGAAGAAGAGAAAAAAGTATTGGATTTAATTAGAGAAATAGATATAAATAATTTTACTCCAATGGAGGCATTACTAAAAATAAATGAGTTGAAAAAAATCCTAAATTAAATTTTAAATGACTTAAACTTAGGAGGAGGAATGAATAAAAAATTAAAAAATTCTATAATAGCTATAGGAATAATTTTGATAGTTTATTTAAATTATTATAAACCAGAAAAAGGTTTAGGTGTGATAAAAAATGTTATAGAGACAACTAATGTTGTATATGATACAGACGGATATCATATAGAAGCAGGAAGACAAATAGATGATATGGATTTAGATACAACAAAATTTGAAAGAGCTACAGCTAAATATGAAGATATGACTCTTTCAGGAAATAAAGCATTTATAGATGCTGGAAAAAATTTATTTTTAGAAGAAAATATAGTTGGAGATAATGGAAAAGGGTGGAAAATATTCTCTAATAAATTAAATTATAATCAATATAAAGATTTATTAGTTTCTAATGATGGAATAAAAGCTATAAATGAATTAGAAAATGTTATTTTAGAAGGAAATGAATTGATAACTAATAAAAAGTTTGATGTTATCAATATAAAAAAACAAGTAAAAATGTCTAATGATAAATTTTTAATAGAAGGAGATAACGGAGTTTATCAAGAAAAGAAAAAAATATTTACTCTTACAGGAAATGGAAAATTTAAAAATATTAATCCTGAAGAGAATAGTTTTTCAGGTGAATTTAAAAATGGAAAATATTATATTGATAAAAATAAAATAGAAATCAGAAATGGTTTTACAGGATATTATGGAAAAGGAGTTATACAAGGAAAAAATTTAGATTATAATAATCTAAAAGAGACTTTTATAGCTAATGATAACCCAGTAATAACAATTGATGGATATATAATAAATTCTCAAAAAATACAAAAAATAAGACCAGAAAGGGAAATTGATATAATTGGTAAAGTTAATGGAACTAATGGGGATATAAAATTTGTTGGGGATAATGGAATTTATAAAATAGATGAAAAGATTATTGAATTAAATGGAAATGTAGAGATAACTAATGCAAAAGGTGAAAAAATTATAGGAGATTCAGCAATTTATAATGTAGAATCTAAAATAGGATATTTTACATCTAAAAAAGATAAAGTTGTATATACTTATGAAGATAGAAAAGCAACTTCTAAAAATTTCGTTTATAATTTTGATAAAGAAGAGATGGAGTTAAAAGAAGGATATATTTATGAAGATAAGGACTATATAAGTATTGGACAACAAATGAATTATAATAATATAACTAAAATAGGAGATATAATTTTAGGAAATGTTATTTCTAAAGTAAATAATAATAAAATAGAAGCAGAAAAAATAATTTTTGATACTCAAAAGAAAGATTATTATGCTATAGGAAAAGTAAAAGCAACTAATAAAACTAATATTTTAAAAACAGATAAGTTAGAATACTATACTTCTAAAGATAGAGGTGCTATACCAAATGACTTTACTATAGAAAATTTAGAGGATAAAAGTATAATAACAAGTAAAAATGTAGAATATATTATTTCTAAAAATGAGATTCAAACAGATGAAGTATTTAATTATGAAACTTTAACTTCTACATTTACAGGAAAAGGATTAACTTATAATTTAACTAGTGAGTTAGGATATATTTTAAATGAAGTAAAATATGTAAGTAAAGATACTGAAAATATAATTACAGGAGATACTGGAGAGTTTAAAAAAGATGAATTTTTAAAGATAAAAAATAATGTAAAATTACTTACTGAAAAAGAGGAATTTTTAACTTCAGAAGCAAATTATAAATTAAAAGAAGAAGTTATAAAATTTGATAATAACATTACTTTTAAGACTAAAGATAATAAATTTAATGGACTAGTAGAAAATGGTATTTTAAGAAATAAAGAAAAAATATTTACAGGAAATAAATTTAGTGGTACAAGTGATAAAAATGAAAAAATAACTTCAAATAATTTAGAATATTTAATGGAAGAGAAAATTTTAAAATTAAAAGGTAATGTATTGGTTTATAATGAAGAATCTAAATTAAAAGGTAATGAAGTTATTTATAATACACAACAAAATACTATATTTGCAACAGGTAATGTTTCAATTGACCATCAAAACAATATAAAAATGTTAGCAGATAATATTTTATCAAATACAATAACTAGAGACATATTTGGAGAAAAAATAAGCATAAAAACAGCTACAGAAGAAATAAAAGCAGATAAATTTTCTGGAAATTCAGATAAATTAATATTCAATTTTGTAGATAATGTAAAAGGAAAGGTTGTTACAATGGATAAAGGAAAAAAAGTTGTAACAGACTTATCAGGAAAAAGTTTGAAAACATATTTTAGATTAAAAAGTGGAAAATATGAAGTTCAAAAAATCATTGGAAAAAAAGATACTATTATTTCAAGAGATAAACAAAATATAAAATCAGATGATATAGAGTATGATTTTATAAAAGGTAATATAATAGCTAGAAAAAATAATAAAATATATGCTGAAACAGAAAAAAATAAAACTTTAATTTTGGGAGAAAATATAAGTGGAAATATTAAGGAAGAAAAATTAAATTTAAATTCTAAAACAACTATAGAAAACATAGATAATAAAGGAGAAAAAACTATATTAATAGGAGATAGAGGAATTTTAAATAATATTAATCAAACATTAGAATTAATAGGAAATGTAAAAATAGAAAATAGTCAACTTATATTTAATTCAGATAGAGCTATATATAATAGAAATACTCAAAAAATAAAAGCATATGGTAAGTCTAATATTAATTATAAAACAAACAAATAAAAGGAGAAATCAATGATAAGTATAGAGGGACAACATCTATGTAAAACATATAAAAAAAGACAAGTTGTAAAAGATGTAAGTCTTAAGGTAAAAAAAGGTGAAATTGTGGGACTTTTAGGACCAAATGGAGCTGGAAAAACAACTACTTTTTATATGATAACAGGAATAATAAAGCCAGATAGTGGAAAGATATACTGTAATGATGAGGATATATCAACATTTCCAATGTATAAAAGAGCAAATTTAGGAATAGGATATTTAGCTCAAGAAGCTTCTGTATTTAGAAATTTAACTGTTGAAGATAATATATATGCTGTTTTAGAGATGAAGAATTTATCAAAAGAAGAGCAGAAAAAAATAGTTGAAGAATTATTAGCAGAGTTTAAATTATCTCATATAGCTAAATCTTATGGATATTCTTTATCAGGAGGGGAAAGAAGAAGAGTAGAAATAGCTAGAACAATAGCTAATAACCCAGATTTTATTTTACTTGATGAACCTTTTGCAGGAGTAGACCCTATAGCTGTAGAAGATATTCAAGATATAATAAAATATTTAAAAGAAAAAGGATTAGGTATTTTAATTACAGACCATAGTGTAAGAGAAACTTTAAGAATAACAGATAGAGCTTATATTATGGCTGAAGGAGAAGTTTTAATAAGTGGAACACCAGAAGAAATAGCAAAGAATGAGGTAGCTAAAAAAGTTTATCTTGGTGAGAACTTTAAATTAGATTAATAAAAACAAAATTAATATATAGATATTGGAGGAAAAATGTTAACAGGTAACGAAATTAGAGAAAAATTTATAGAATTTTTCGAGAGCAAAAATCACAGACACTTTGAAAGTTCATCATTAATTCCAGATGACCCAACTCTACTTTTAACAGTAGCAGGAATGGTTCCTTTTAAACCTTATTTTTTAGGGCAAAAACCAGCTCCTACTCCAAGAGTAACAACATTTCAAAAATGTATAAGAACAAATGATTTAGATAATGTTGGAAAAACAGCTAGACATCATACATTTTTTGAAATGTTAGGAAATTTCTCTTTTGGAGATTATTTTAAAAAAGAGTCAATAAGATGGTCTTATGAATTTATAACAGAAGTTTTAAAAATAGATAAAAATAGATTATGGGTATCTGTTTTTGAAACTGATGATGAAGCTGAAAGTTTATGGATATCAGAATGTAATTTTCCTAAAGAAAGAATAGTAAGATTGGGAGAAGATGACAACTGGTGGGCAGCTGGACCTACAGGTTCTTGTGGACCATGTTCAGAAATATATGTAGATTTAGGTATAAAATTTGGTGGAAATGAAAATTCTAGACTTGGAGATCCAGATACAGATGACCGTTTTATAGAAATTTGGAACCTTGTATTTACTGAATGGAATAGAATGGAAGATGGGCATTTAGAACCATTACCTAAGAAAAATATAGATACAGGAGCTGGATTAGAAAGAATAACTTCAGTTATTCAAGGAAAAGCAAATAACTTTGAAACAGATTTATTATTTCCAATAGTTGAAGCTATGGCAAAAGTAGCTGGAATAAAATATGGAGAAAATCCTAAATATGATTATTCTTTAAAAGTTATTGCTGACCATGGTAGAGCAGTTACTTTCTTGATTAATGATGGAGTAATTCCATCAAATGAAGGAAGAGGATATGTATTAAGAAGAATTTTAAGAAGAGCTATAAGACATGGAAGACTTTTAGGAGTAAAAGAATTATTCCTTTATAATATAGTAGATGTAGTTGTAGAATTAATGAAGGGAGCTTATCCTGATTTAGCAACAAATTTAAAACATATAAAGAAAGTAGTAAAAATAGAAGAAGAAAAATTCTCTAATACTCTTGATTTAGGAATTCAACATGTTATGAATGCTATTGAAGAGGCAAAAATTAAAGGGGAAGATTTTTTATCTGGAGAAATAACATTTAAATTATATGATACTTATGGGTTCCCTTATGAATTAACAGAAGAAATTTGTAATGAAAATCAAATAAAAGTTTATAAAAATGAATTTGACCAAAAAATGGAAGAACAAAGAGAACTTGCTAGAAATTCAAGAGAAGTTGTAATGGAAAAAGGACAAGATGCTTTTATTGAAGCTTTCTTTGATGAACATGGAAAAACAATTTTTACAGGATATAGAAGTACAAAAGAAACAGCAAAAATTCTTTTTGTAAAAAAATTAGAAGAAGATAAATTTATGGTTATTACAGATAAAACTCCATTTTATGCTGAATCAGGAGGACAAGAAGCAGATTTTGGTACTATAGTTTCTTCTACAGGAAGTAGTGGAGTTATTATAGATGTAAAAAAACAAAAAGATATTTTTATGCATACAGTTAAAGTAGTAAATGGAATTTATAATCTAGTTGAAGGAGCAGAAGTTAAATTAGCTGTTGATGAAAACAGAAGAGCAGCTATATCTAAAAACCATAGTGCAACTCATCTATTACATAAAGCTTTAAGAGAAGTTCTAGGAACTCATGTTCAACAAGCTGGTTCCTTAGTATCTGCTGATAAATTAAGATTTGACTTTAACCATTATGAAGCATTAACAGATGAAGAATTAGAAAAAGTTGAAAGACTTGTAAATGCTAAAATATCTGAATCAATATTTTCAACTATAAGGGAGATGCCAATAGATGAAGCTAAAAAATTAGGGGCTATGGCATTATTTGGAGATAAATATCAAGATATAGTAAGAGTAGTTTCTTTTGGAGAATTTTCAACAGAGTTATGTGGTGGAATACATGTTTTAAATACATCAGAAATAGGATTATTTAAAATTATATCTGAAACAGGAATAGCTGCTGGAATAAGAAGAATAGAAGCTCAAACTGGATACCATGCTTATGAAACAGTAAAATCTATGGAAAAATTAATAGATAAAGTTTCTAGAACACTAAAAACAGAATCAACTAAGCTAGAAGAAAAAGTAGAAAAAATTATGGAAGAATTAAAATCTTCATTAAAAGAAATTGAAGAATTAAAATCTAAAATAGCTACTTATGAAGTAAATTCTTTATTTGAACAAGTAACTGAGATAAATGGAGTCAAAGTTTTAGTTAAAGGATTTGAAAACAAAGAAAGTGATTCATTAAGAGAAATTGTAGATAAAGCTAAAGATAAATTAGGAAGCTGTGTAGTTGTTTTAGGAGCAAATAATGGAAAAGCTATATTTGCAGTTGGAGTAACAAAGGATTTAACTTCTAAAGTAAAAGCCGGAGAATTAGTAAAACAATTAGCGATATTAACAGGTGGAAACGGAGGAGGAAGACCTGACTTTGCCCAAGCTGGTGGAAAAGAAGGAAACAAAGTTAATGAAGTTTTAGAAGTAACAAAAAATATATTAAAAGAAAAACTTTAAGAAGAGGTATATTGAATGTATAAAAAATATATTTCTTTAGATATAGGAGATGTAAGAATAGGAGTAGCAAAATCTGATATTATGGGAGTTGTTGCTACTCCCTATGAAGTTATTGATAGAAAAAAAGTTAAATCTGTAAAAAGAATATCTGAAATTTTAGAAGAGAATAATACTAAATCTCTTGTAGTTGGAATTCCAAAGAGTTTAGATGGAACTGAAAAAAGACAAGCTGAAAAGGTAAGAGAATATATAGAAAAATTAAAAAGAAATATACCTAATTTAGAAGTTTATGAAGTAGATGAAAGAATGACAACAGTATCAGCAGATAGAATGCTTACAGATGGGGGAAAAAAAGGAGCATTGGAAAAAAGAAAGGTAGTTGATAAAATAGCTGCAGCTATAATTTTACAAACTTTTTTAGATTCCAAGAGAAAATAGTATTTGGAGGAATTTCATGAGAGGAAAAATATTCATGAGGGCTTTATTAGTATTGGTAGTATTAATGGGAGCTTTGTTTATTATAAAAAAAGAACCTATGAAATTAGGATTGGACTTAAAAGGGGGAGTTTATGCTGTATTAGAAGCTTCACCTGAAAATCCTAATGAACAAATTGATTCAGAAACAATGGATAGTTTAATTGAAGTATTAGACAGAAGAATCAACGGAATTGGTGTAGCAGAATCAGTTGTACAAAAAGCAGGAGATAATAGAGTAATTATAGAATTACCAGGTATTAAAGATACTCAAGAAGCTATAAATATGATAGGAAAAACAGCTCTTTTAGAATTTAAAATAATGGATGAGAATGGAAATTTAGGAGAAACTCTTTTAACAGGTGGGGCTTTAAAAAAAGCACAAGTTGGATATGGACAGTTAGGAGACCCTCAAATTAATTTTGAATTGAAACCAGAAGGAGCAGTTGAATTTGCTAGAATTACTAGAGAGAATATTGGAAGACAATTAGCAATAGTTTTAGATGGAAAAGTACAAACAGCTCCAGTTATAAAAACAGAAATTTCAGGAGGAAGTGGAAGTATAAGTGGAAATTATACAGTAGAAGAAGCTCAAAAAACAGCAATGCTTTTAAACTCAGGAGCTCTTCCTATAAAAGCTGAAATAGTAGAAACAAGAACAGTAGGAGCGACTTTAGGGGATGAATCTATAGCAGCAAGTTTAATAGCTGGAAAAGTGGGAATAGTTTTAATAATGGTATTTATGTTATTGTTCTATAGAATGCCAGGACTTTTAGCTGATATTGCACTAATATGTTTTGGAATAATAAACTTTGGGGTAATAAATTTTATAGGAGCAACCTTAACATTACCAGGAATTGCAGGATTCATATTATCTACAGGAATGGCTGTTGATGCTAATGTAATTATATTTGAAAGAATAAAAGAGGAATTAAGATTTGGAAATACTGTAAGAGGAGCTATAGCAGCAGGATTTAGTAAAGGATTTATAGCTATTTTTGATTCTAACTTAACTACTTTAATAATTACAACAATATTATTTATCTTTGGAACAGGACCTGTAAAAGGATTTGCAGTAACTCTTACAATAGGAACTTTAGCTTCTATGTTCACAGCAATTACAATAACAAGAGTCTTACTTGATATATTTGTAGAAGTATTTGGAATAAAAAATCCAAGATTATTTGGAGTAAGGGGGAAATAAAGATGCAAATAGAAGTAATAAAAAATAGTAAAAAATGGATATCTATATCACTTATATTTATTTTTATTTCTATAGGTTCTCTTATAGTAAAAGGATTAAACTATGGAATTGATTTCTCAGGAGGAAGTTTATTTCAATTAAGATTTGAAAATACTGTAAATTTAAAAGAAGTTAATTCTACTTTAGATAAAATTGGAAAAGAAATATCTCAATTTGCTGGAACAGGTAGAAAAGTCCAAATTTCTGAAGGAAAAGAAGTACTTATAAGAGTTCAAGAAATAGCTGAACAAGATAAAGATAAATTTTATGATAAAATTAGTGAAATTGGAAAATATGAAATAATAAAAGAAGATAAAGTAGGAGCAAGTGTAGGTAAAGAACTAAAAACATCAGCTATTTATTCTCTTTTAATAGGAGGAACTCTTATAGTAGGGTATATTACTTTAAGATTTGAGTTTATGTTTGCTTTAGCTGCTATTTTAGCGTTATTACATGATATTATAATAGCTATAGGTGGAATTTCAATTTTAGGATATGAAATAGATACTCCGTTTATAGCAGCAGTTTTAACAATTTTAGGATATTCAATAAATAATACAATAGTAGTATTTGATAGGATAAGAGAAACATTAAAGAAAAAAACAGATTTAACTTTTGGTGAAGTATTAAATAAAAGTATAAATCAAGTAATGGTAAGATCATTAAACACTTCAGTGACAACATTACTTGCTATAATATCAATATTGATATTTGGTGGAGAATCATTAAGAACATTTATCACAACTTTATTAATAGGAATGATAGCAGGGACATATTCATCAATATTTATAGCATCTCCTATTATTTATTTCTTAGAAAAAGATAGAGATAAAAAAGTAGAAAATTCAAAATATTTAGAGAAAGAAGAAGATGAATATAAAGAAAAAATAGTAGTTTAAGAATTAAATATAGATTGCCTTTTAATAAAAGGCAATCTATAAAAATTATCAGGAGATAAAAAATGAGAACTTGGTTAGAAATAAATACTAAAAATCTAAAGTATAATATTGAGAAAATTTATGAGAAAATAGGAAATAAAAAAATAATAGGAATAGTAAAAGCAAATTCTTATGGATTAGGATCAGTTGAAATAACAAAAGAATTGATAAAATGTGGTATAGATTTTTTTGCTGTAGCTACTCTTTCAGAAGGAATGGAACTTAGGAAAGCAGGTATCAAAGAAAAAATATTAATACTTGGTGGAGTATTTGATGAAGAACTAAGAGAAGTAGAGAAATATAATTTACAAATAGCTTTATCTCGATTTGAACAATTAGTGTATATACATAAAAATAATATACAAGTAAAATGTCATTTAGCAATAGAAACTGGAATGGGAAGAATTGGTGTTAATTCAGAGGAAGTAGAAAAAATAAAAGAGTATGTAAATGAAAATAAATTGACTAATATAATAGGTGTGTATACTCATTTATCTGTAGCAGATGAAGAGGGAGAAGATAATAGATTATATACAGAAAAACAAATAGAAAAATTTAATAATTTTAGTGGAATAGATACTATTGAGTATAGACACGTATTAAATAGTGGTGGAATTTTAAAATACTCTAATAAAGATAATGGAAATTATGTTAGAGTTGGAATAGTGATGTATGGAATTTGTGGAGAGAATTGGATAGAGGGGTTAAAACCAGTTATAACTTTTAAAAGTAAAGTTTTATTTATTAAAACTTTAATAGAGGATACAGATATTTCATATGGAAGAGAATGTACTTTAAAAAAAGGTGATATTGTAGGAACTATAGCTGCTGGATATGCTGATGGATTTAAAAGAGGAGCTCTAAATAAAATAACTGTTAAAATAAAAAATAGGGAATATACAGTTGTTGGAAAAGTATGTATGGATATGTTGATGATAAAAATTCCCAATGAATTAAAAGATGAAGTAAAAATAGGAGAAGAAGTAACTCTTTATGGGGAAGATTTAGTGGAAAAAGCTAAACTTTTAGGAACGACAACATATGAAATAATAACAGGAATAAACACAAGAGTAAAAAGAGTATATATAGAGGAGTAAAAATGGCACAAGTTATATTAATAAAAGATAAAGAGAAAAAAATTCAAAATTTTTATCCAAATGTTTTTAAGGATGAAATAAAATATATTCTTGGAGAAGTAAAAACAGGAGATGTAGTTGATGTTTTAAGAGAAGATATGTTATTTATTGGGCGTGGATATGTAACAGAAGGGACTTCTGCTTTTGTGCGTGTATTAACAACAAAAGATGAAAAAATAGATAAAGACTTTATTTATAAAAAGATAAAAGAAGCTTATGACAAAAGACAAAATTTAAAAGAAGAAACAAATTGTATGAGAGTATTCTTTTCTGAAGGAGATGGAATACCAGGATTAGTTATAGATAAATTTGATAAATATATTTCAATTCAATTTAGAAATTCAGGTGTAGAAGCTTTTAGACAAGAAATAATCAATGCTGTAAAGAAATACATGAAACCTAAAGGAATTTATGAAAGAAGTGATGTAGAAAATAGAATACATGAAGGTGTAGAAGAAAAAACAGGAATAATATATGGAGAAATTCCAGAAGAAATTATTATGGAAGATAATGGACTTAAATATACAATAGACATTATAAATGGACAAAAAACAGGATTCTTTTTAGACCAAAGAGATTCTAGAAAATTTATAAGACCATTTTTAAATGATAAAACTAGATTTTTAGATGTATTTTCTAGTAGTGGAGGTTTTTCAATGGCAGCTTTAAAAGAAGGATGTCAAAAAGTAGTAGCAATTGATAAAGAACCTCATGCTTTAGAACTTTGCAAAAAAAATTATAAATTAAATGAATTTGAAAATAAATTTGAAACTTTAGAAGGAGATGCTTTTATGTTATTAAAAACATTAATTTCTAGAGGTGAAAAATATGATGTAATAACTTTAGATCCACCATCATTAATTAAGAAAAAAACAGATATAAAAAAAGGAAGAGATTTTTTCTATGAATTATGTAATAGTAGTTTTAAATTATTAGATAAAGGTGGAATTTTAGGAGTAATAACTTGTGCTTATCATATTGGGTTACAAGATTTATTAGAAGTAACTAGAATGGCTGCTTCTAATAATGGAAAATTATTACAAGTTATAGGAATAAATTATCAACCTGAAGACCATCCATGGATATTACATATTCCAGAAACTCTTTATTTAAAAGCATTGTGGGTAAAAATAATATAAGGAGGTAAAATGTATTTAGATATAATAGTATTAATAATTTTAGGATTATCAATAATAGGTGGAATAAATAATGGTTTTATTGTTGAGTTTATATCAACTTTTGGTATTTTAATAAATTTATATATAACTCATAAATTAACTCCATCAGTTTGTCACATAACAGAAAGATATTTGACAAAACAAAATGATACTTATATTTATGCTATAACTTTTTTAGGTCTATTTATTATAATAGCTATTTTATTACATTTATTAAATACATTTTTAAAAAATCAACAAGTTCCATTTTTGTTTAGAATTTTAGGTGGAGGAATAAGTTTTTTAAAAGGTTTATTAATTTGTGGAATATTTTTAGTTTTCTATAATATAGGGCAAGAAAAAATAAAATCTTTATCTAAAATAGGAGAATCTAGTATAGCAAATGAATATTTTTTACAAATTACAGATGAAGTAGATTTTTATATTCCAACTGAACTAAAAGAAAAAATAAATGAAATTAAAACAAATAAAACAATAGATAAATATATGAATAAAATTATAGGAGAATAAACAGATGAAGATAATAAATGATTACATTTTAAAAGAAACAAAAATGTCAATAGTTTTTGGAATAACTCTGTTTACTTTTATATTTTTAATAGAAATGATAGTATCTATGATGGAAAGTATTTTGGTAAGAGGATTATCAATTATAGATGTATCTAGAATGATATCTTTTTATTTACCCATGATATTATCCCAAACTATACCAATGGGGATATTTTTAGGAATAATGATAACATTTGGAAATCTTACAAGAAATAATGAGATAACTGCTTTGAATTCAATGGGAGTATCATTAAATAAATTATTAAAACCTATTATTGGAATAGGAGTTGTAGGAACTATATTTATTTTCTTTTTACAAGAGAGTTTAATTCCAAGGTCTTATATAAAATTACAACAAATATCATATAAAATGATATATGAAAATCCAGTATTTCAATTAAAAGATAGAGTTTTAATTGATGGAATTTCAGAATATAAAATTTATATAGATTCAATCAATAAAAAGACTAAAGACGCTGAAAATGTCTTAGTTATGATAAATGATAAAAAATCAGAGTATCCTACATTAGTTTTGGGTAAAACAGCTTATTGGGAAGATGCTGCATTACTTTTAAATGATGCTGATTTTTATAAACATGATGAAAAAGGAAATGTTAGTGTAACAGGAAATTTTGAAAAGAAAAGAGTACCATTTACATCATATTTTGAGGATATAAAAGTAAAAATAAAAGATATAGAAGGAATGAATATAAAACAACTTTTATCAGAAATTAAAACAAGAGATAAAATAGAAATTTTACCATATATTGTAGAAATTAATAGAAAAATAGCTGTTCCAATATCAACGATAGCTTTAGCTATATTAGGAGTTTTACTTTCTATAGGAAATGCTAGAACAGGAAAAGGTGTAAACTTTGGTATAGGAATAATAGTAATATTTTTATATATTGTTTTACTAAATATAGGAATGGTTTTAGCTTATAGAAGTATAATATCACCATTTTTAGGAGTTTGGTTTCCAAATATAGTTTTATATATTTATACATTATTTTTATATAGTAGAAAGGTTAGGTTGGTATAATGAAAAAATTAGATATATATGTGAGTAAAAATTTTATAAAATCTTTTTTCATATGCCTAATTGCTTTTATAAATATATTTATACTGAGCCAACTTTTTAAAGTTTTTAGACTTGTAGGAGATGGAAGGCTTACTACAGGAGATGGAGTTTTATATATTATTTGTATGTTACCTAAAATAATAGTTAATGTAACTCCTTTGGCTGTTCTTCTTGGAGCATTGATGTTTATTAGTAAAATGGCTGGAAATTTGGAGGTTATATCTTTAAAAACATCAGGAATAAGTTTTAAAAGAATAGTTTTATTCCCAATAATAATATCATTTTTTATTTCTATATTTGTATTTATTGTAAGTGGATATTTATATCCAAAAGGGGAAAAGAAGATGAGAGAATTGAGAGGAGATGTAGTATCAACTCTTTTACCTACTCAGAAAAGAAATGGATTTATAAGAGATGAAAATAATAACTTATATTTATTAGATTACTTAAATGTAACTGATGGAAAAGCTAAAAAAGTAAAAATAATTGAGATGAGTGATAATTTTGAAAAAATTGAAAGAGTTATTTTTGCTGATAGTGGATATTTTGACAGAAATGAAAAAATTTGGAAATTAAAAAAAGTAAAAATAAATAATTTACAATTAGGAACTCAAGAAAATTTAGAAAGTTATTCTTCTGATGAATATAAAGAAGAACCAGAAAAATTTGTTACTTTATTAGTTGACCCAGAAATTTTAGATAATAGAGAATTAAAAAAGGAACTAGTTAATTTAAAAAATACTGGAATAGATACAAGAGAAGGAATATCAGAAATAGCTAATAGATATTCATTTCCTTTTGCAAGTTTTGTAGTTGTATTTTTAGGATTAGCTTTAGGAAGTAGATATGTAAGGTCATCTTCGGCTATGAATGTAATTTTAAGTATCTTTTTAGGGTATGGATATTATATTGTTCATGCTTCTTTTGAGGCTTATGGAAAAAATGGATATATGAATCCATTTATTTGTGGGTGGATAGCTAATATAATATTCTTAATAGTAGGTATTTATTTTATTCAAAAAGCTGAATATTAGGAGGAAAATTTGTGTCAGAAGATAATATAAAAGTTTATTCATTAGAAAATGGTGTTCCTATTTTAATGGATAAAATTCAAGGAATAAATAGTGTATCATTAGGAATATTTGTAAAAACAGGTGCAAAAAATGAATTAGCTGGTGAAGAGGGAATATCTCATTTTATAGAGCATATGATGTTTAAAGGAACTGTGAATAGAACTGCTAAAGAGATATCTGAAGAAGTAGATAATGTAGGTGGAATTATTAACGCTTATACAGGAAAAGAAACGACAACTTATTATATTCAACTTCTTTCAAATAGAATAGATGTTGGAATAGATATATTAACAGATATGTTTTTAAATTCTACTTTCCTTGAAGAAAATATTGAAAGAGAAAAAGGTGTTGTAATAGAAGAAATAAATATGTATGAAGATATACCAGAAGAAATAATCCATGATAAAAATGGAAGTCTTGTTATAGAGGGTCCTCAAAGTAATACAATTTTAGGAACTGTTGAAAGTGTACAAGGACTTAATAGAGAAAAAATATTGAAATATTTTAAAGAACAGTATAGCCCTAAAAATTTAGTTATATCTATTGCAGGAAATTTTTCTGAATCTGAAGTTTTAGAAAAACTTAATAGTGGAATTGGAAAAATGAAATCTATTGAAAAGTCAAGAGATTATAATGGAGAAATGAAAATAAAAACTCCAAAAACTATACTAAAAAAAGATAGCAATCAAGTACATCTTTGTTTTAATACTATAGGTAGGTCATCTCTTGATAAAAATAGATATGAGTTAGCTATTATTTCTAATACTTTAGGTGGAAATATGAGTTCAAGACTTTTCCAAAAAATAAGAGAAGATAGAGGATTAGCATATTCTGTTTATAGTTATACATCTTCATTTGAAGAAGGAGGAATATTAACTATATATGCAGGAACTACTTTAAAAGATTATAAAACTGTTATAAAACTTATAAAAGAAGAATTTGAAGATATTAAAAATAATGGAATAAGTGAAAAAGAGTTACAAAAAACAAAAAATCAATTTTTAAGTGGAATAACATTTGGACTTGAAAGTAGTAAAGGAAGAATGACTAGAATGGCAAATTCTTATCTTTTTCATGGAGAGGTAAAAAGCTTAGAAGAAATTTTAGGTGAAATAGAGAAAATAACTGTTGAAGATATAAAAAAATTAGCAAAAGAAATATTTAATGAAAAATATTATTCATTAACAGTATTAGGAAATATTAAAGAAGGAGAATTAAATTAATGGAAAAAATCATAGTTAAAGTAATTTTAGAAGAGGGTGTAGAAAAACCAGTATATATGACAGAGGGTTCAGCTGGAATGGATGTAAGAGCTAATATAAAAGAACCAATTACATTAAAATCTTTAGATAGAGTATTAGTTCCTACAGGAATAAAAATGGAAATACCATTAGGTTATGAGGTACAAGTAAGACCAAGAAGTGGGTTAGCATTAAAACATGGAATTACTTTAGTAAATAGTCCAGGAACAATAGATTCTGATTATAGAGGAGAAATTGGAATTATAATGGCTAATATAGGAAGAGAAGATTTTGTTATTAATCCAGGAGAGAGAATAGCTCAACTAGTTCTTGGAAAAGTTTACCAAATGGATTTAGTAGAAGGAGAATTATCTGAAACTGAAAGAGGAGCAGGTGGATTTGGCCATACTGGAAAATAAATATGAAATATATAATAGAAAAAGACAATGAAGGAGTAAGATTAGATAGATATCTTAGAAAAAAATTATCTGATGTTCCTTTAACTGAGATTTTCAAAGCTTTAAGAATTGGAAAAATTAAAGTAAATAACAAAAAGAAAAAAGAAAATTATAGATTAGTAGAAGGAGATAAAATTTTTATAGGAATCGGAAATTTAGAAGAAAATGAAGAAAAACAAGAGGAATTTTTGATTCTTGATGAAAAAGATAAAAACTTTTTACAAAAAAATATAATTTTTGAAAATGAAGATTTAATAATATTTAATAAAGAAAAAGATATTGTTATGCATAAAGGTAGTGGCTTTGAATACGGAATATCTGAAATGTTTAAAAGTTATTATCAAACAAATGATTTTAATTTTATAAATAGAATAGATAAAAAAACTTCAGGACTTGTAATAGGAGCTAAAAATAAAATTTCTACAAGAATTTTAGCAGAAGAGTTGAGAGAAAATAATATTAAGAAAAAATATTATATTTTAGTTCATGGAGAAATAGAAAAAAATAAATTTATTATAGAAAATTATTTAAAAAAAATAGAAGATAAAGTTGTAGTAACTACAAAATATGATAATGAAGGAAAGATAGCTATTACTTATTTTACAACTATTAAAAGAAATAAAAAATATACTTTATTAGAAGGAGAACTAGTTACAGGTAGAACTCATCAACTGAGAGTACAACTTTCAAATTTAGGATATCCAATAGTAGGGGATACTCGTTATGGAAAGAAAGATGGAGAATCTATACTTTATTTAAATTCTCATTATTGTGAAATACCAAAATATAATATAAAAATAGATAATGATTTACCAAATTATTTTAAGAAAAAATTAGAGGAGTAATGGAATGTTTTTTATGAATTTTTTAAAGGGTATAGGAATAGGGATAGCTAATGTAATTCCAGGAGTATCTGGTGGAACTATGGCAGTAGTTTTTGGAATATATGATAAATTGATAGAATGTATTGCTAATTTTTTACAAGCTTCTATGAAAAAGAAAATGGAATATGTAAAATTTATGCTTCCACTTTTATTAGGATGTGCAGTAGGGATACTTTTCTTTGCTAATGTAATAGGATATTTATATGAAAATTATCCTGTTTATACAAAAGGAGTTTTTGTGATTTTAGTATTGCCTTCAATACCAATTATAATAAAAGGTGAAAATATAAAAGATATAAAGAATATTTTATCTTTTTCTTTTGGATTATTATTTGTTGTAGCATTTTTTATGTTTACACATGATTTAGAGGGAAATACTTTTACAAAACAAGAATTTTTTACTTTTACATATGGACTGAAACTTGCTTTATGTGGAGCATTAGCAGGTGGAGCTATGATAATTCCTGGAATATCAGGTTCATTGCTTCTTTTGGCTTTAGGGGAGCATGAAAATGTTATAAATTATATTGGAAATATAGAAATAATACCACTTTTATATTTTGGGATTGGAGTTGGAATAGGAATACTTATATTTACAAAAATAATAAATTATTTTTTACAAAATTATAGGAGTAAAACTTTATTTGTAATACTTGGAATTGTTATAGCTTCTTTAATAGAATTATTGATAAATATTTAAAAAGAAAAAATATTACAAAAAAGAAAGAATCCAGAAACATAAGTTTCTGGATTTATTTTAGTTATTAATCAAATTATAAAGCGTTAACTTTTGCAGCTAATCTAGCTTTTTTTCTAGATACAGTATTTTTCTTTAAAACACCTTTAGTAACTGCTTTGTCGAATTCTTTGTATGCAACTGATAAAGCTTCTAAAGCAACTGCTTTGTCTTTACCTTCAACTGCTGCTAATACTTTTTTAGCTACGTTTTTAACTCTAGTCTTGATAGCTTGATTTCTAACTCTGTTTCTTTCGTTTAATTCTACTCTCTTTTTAGCTGATTTGTTGTTTGCCATTTTTTAAAAAACCTCCTAAATTATAAAAAACAATAAAATATAGTAACATTATTTTTAATTTAACAGGTAAGATCTAAAAAGAGACACATATTAAAAACAATGGACCTCAATTATTATAGCATAAAATTTCAAAAAAGAAAAGAAAAAATAAAAAAAAAGTTCCTATTTTCAAAAAAAAATAGTATCATATATACTAGGGAAAATATTTATTACAAAAGAAAGGATAAATATGGATATAAATTTAAGGATAACTCCAGAAATTCAAGAGGAGATAAAAAATAATATTATAGAAGCTGGTGGAAATGAAGTTTTTTTTAGAGGAATTTTAGATGAAGAAAAAAAAGTTTCTAAAATTTTTGTAATTGCTAGAGGAAATAAATATAGTGTACCAGCTATTCTTAGTAGAATGAAAAGAGAAGAGATTATAATTCATAATCATCCTTCAGGATATATTTATCCGTCAGATAATGATATAGAAGTTGCTACAACTTATGCTAATAGAATGAATGGTGGATTCTATATTATTAATAATGATGTTAATGATATTTATGTTGTTATAGAACCAGAAAATGAAGAATTAAAAACAATTGATATAATTCCATATTTTGAAAAAAAAGGAATTATAGCTCAAAATTTTAAAGAATTTGAATATAGAGAAGAACAACTTTCTATGGCACAACATATTCAAGAGGGAATTAATGATGAAAAAAAGATTATAGTAGAAGCTGGGACAGGAACAGGAAAAACTTTGGCTTATTTAATTCCAAGTATAGAATGGGCTATTACAAATGAAAAAAGAGTTATAATAAGTACAAATACAATTAATTTACAAGAACAACTTTTAAAAAAAGATATTCCTATGTTACAAAAAATAATGGAGAAAAAATTTAAGTATGCTCTTGTAAAAGGTAGAGGAAATTACTTATGCAATAGAAAATATTTTAATATAGAAAAAAAATTAAAGGATATGAAAGAAATTTCTCAAGAACAAAAAAATCAAATTAAAGAGCTTTTAGTTTGGGGAAGAGAGACAAAAACAGGGGATAAATCAGAACTTAATTTTGAACCTGATTATAGTATTTGGGAATTATTTCAAAGTGAAACTGACTTATGTTTTTCAAAATGTCCACATAGAGAAGAATGTTTTTTCTTTAAAGCTAGAGATGAAAAAAAGAGAGCTGATGTTTTAATAGCAAATCATCACATATTTTTTTCTGACTTGGCAATAAAAAAAGAAATTGGATTTAATAATGATTTTTCTATATTACCAGAATATGGAATGGTAGTTTTTGATGAAGCACATAATATAGAAAAAGTTGCTAGAGATTATTTTTCTTATGAAATATCAAGATATTCTTTTGTGAAAGCAATGAATAAAATCTTGAATGTAAGTAAATTAAAAGATGAAAATGAAATAAATGAAATAAAGTTATTTGATGAAAATATAAAAAATATAAAAATAACAGGACAGATAGAAGAAATTATTTCAATTGCAAAGCTAGATATATCAGAAAATGGCAGTGAAATTGAAGAAATAATAAGAAAAGATTTTATTAATGACCATATAGAATTATTTCAATATGGAGTAAAATATTTTGAAAGAATAATAGAAATTTTTTCAAAAGGACAAAATGGAAATATTGCAATAAGAATAAAAAAAGATGATATTGCAATGAATAATTTTTCTAAATTAATGGAAGAAGTTAAACAGGATTTTGTTTTAAGTTTTTTTAGATATTTGAAAACAGCAAAAAAACTAAAAGATAGATTAGAAGAAGTAGATGAAGCAACTGGAAAAATAAATGAATTTATAAAATATATTGAAAGATTAGAAAACTTTTTTGAAAATTTCCAATTTATAAATAAATTTGAAGATGAAAGTTTTATATATTGGATAGAAGTAAATGAGAAAAAAAATAATTCAAAACTTGTGGCAACACCTTTAAAAGTTGATAATGAATTATCAGAAACTCTTTATGAAAATTTAAAGCAAATAGTTTTTACATCAGCAACATTATCAGTAGAAAATAATTTTGAATATTTTAAAAATTCTATAGGATTGCAAGAAGAAACTTATGAAAAAATAATAAAATCACCTTTTGATTATGATAAACAAATGAAGGTATATATTCCTAAAGGATTACCAGACCCAAATGATAGAGATTTTATAGATTCTATTCAAGAGGTTCTAAAAAGTTTTATATTAAAAAATAAAGGAAGAACATTTGTACTATTTACTTCTTATAAGATGCTAAATTATGTTTATTATTCAATGAAAGATGATTTAGAAGAAAATGGAATAAATTTATTTATTCAAGGAATGTTTCCAAGAACAAAATTAGTTGATATTTTTAAAAAAAGTGAAGCTCCAGTACTTTTTGGAACAGATTCTTTTTGGGAAGGTGTAGATGTAAAAGGAGACCAATTAAGTTCTGTAATAATTGTAAAATTACCATTTAAAGTACCTAGTGACCCTGTCACAGAAGCTATTATAGAAACTTTTGAACAGCAAGGAAAAAATTCATTTTTAGAATATCAAATTCCAGAATCAATTATAAAATTTAAACAAGGAATAGGAAGACTTATAAGAAGTAAAGAAGATAAAGGAATTATTGTTATTTTAGATAATAGAGTAATAACGAAATTTTATGGAAAATACTTTTTAGATAGTATTCCTACAAAGAATATATCAAGAATAGATGTTTTTGATATTATTAAAGAAAATGGAGGAAAGAAATGAAAAAAATAAATTTTTTAGGATTTCGTCTTCGATTTGATTTAGAAAAAGAAAGTAGAGATGAAATTCGGGAGTACACTAGTGTAGAACAGATGAAAGATAGAATATTATATCTTTTGATATTTTTAGTATTAGTTGTGGCTAGTGCACAATTTAAACAAGTTTTAGAAAATAAAAATTATGTAAATGGAACAATTATTAAAGAAAATATATATGCTCCAAAAAGTATAAGATATAAAGATAATTTTAAGAGAGATGAAATCATAAAAAAAATTATAGATAGTTCAGCAAAAAAATATATTTATATTCCTGAGATAAGTAAAAATTATATTGAAGGAATAAGAGAATTTTATGATGAAATATTACTAGTTAAGAAAAATAAAAATAGAAAATTTAATTTTGAAAATTTTAGTCAAAAATATAAAATAAATATACCAGAAAATCTAGTTAATGAATTAGAAGCTCAATCTGCAAGAAATATAGAGTCACAGAAAAAAAAATTAGAAATTATTTTAAATAAAATATATTATCAAGGAGTAAAGGATGGAGAAACTTTACTTTCTATTTTATCAGATTCAGAAGATAAAGAAAAATATTATGGAAATAAATTGAATAATTTAGAGTTAAAAATATTAGATAAATTTGTTGTACCTAATTATATTTATGATGAAAAAAGTACAAAAGATGATATCAAAGAAAAAGTATCAAGTATTAAAGAGCAATATGTAGTTATTAAAGCAGGAGATTTAGTATTAAAAAAAGGAGATATACTAACACCAGAAAAACTAAAAATGTTAAATGCTATTGGGATACATTCTCCTATTGAAAATATAGCAAGAACTATTGTTAATTTACTATATTTAACAGCAATTTCTACAATATTTTATAATACTTTAATAAGTAAATTTAAAAAAGAACTTCTTAATAAAAATATATATAGAGCTACATTTTTAATTTGTTCTCTTTTATTTTTAACATTTAGATTTAGTGATAGAGACTATTTATATTTAATTCCTTTTGAATCTGGATTCTTTCTTTTACAAATTCTTGTAAATTCTGTATATGCTTTTTATTTAGGAATTGGATTATTAATTTTTATGTTACCAATGATAAACTATGATTTAGTTTATACAACAGTTACATTATTAACTATATTATTTGCAACAAAATTTTTACAAAGTGCAAAAACAAGAGTACAGTTTATAAATTTAGGAATACAATTATCAATAGTAAAAGTAGTAATATATTTTTCAATCTCATTCTTAACTATAGGGGTATCTCAAGAACTTATATTAGATTCTGCTAAAATTATTTTATCTGGAGTATTTTCTGGAGTATTAACTTTAGCTTTAGTACCTTATTTAGAAAGAACCTTTAATATATTATCATCTTTTAAGTTGTTAGAGTTAGGAGATTTATCAAACCCACTTTTGAAAAATTTATCAGTAAAAACTCCAGGAACTTTTTATCATTCAATGATGGTTGCTGCTGTATCAGAGGCTGCAGCAGAAGCTATAGGAGCTGACCCAATATTTACAAGGGTGGCAAGTTATTATCATGATATAGGAAAAATGAAAAGACCTAAGTTTTATGTAGAAAATCAAGAGGGTGGAGAAAATCCTCATGATAAAATTTCTCCATTTTTAAGTGCTCTAGTTATTCTTGCTCATCCAAAAGATGGATTTGAATTGGCTAAGAAATATCAAATTCCTAAGGAAATAAGAGACATAATGTTGGAGCATCATGGAACAACTTTTTTAGCATATTTTTATAATAAAGCAAAAAGTTTGGATGAAAATGTAAGGGAAGATGATTTTAGATATGCTGGCCCTAAACCAAAAACAAAAGAATCAGCTATAATTATGTTAGCTGACTCAATAGAAGCAGCAGTAAGAAGTATTGAAAATAAAACTTATAATAATATAGAAGAAATGATAAGGAAAATAGTTTTTAATAAAATAGATGATGGCCAATTAGTTGATGCTGATTTAACGTTTAAAGAAATAGACACTATAATAAAAGTTTTTACAAAAACAATTATGGGAATACATCATGTAAGAATAAAATATCCTGATCAAGAAAAAGAAAGAGAAATTGAAGAAAAATTGGAGGAAAAATCATGAAAATAAATTTAGATTTAGGAATGGATATTGAAGGGTTTGAAAATGAAATTGTATATGAAGATGTGGAAAAATATGTAATAGATGTATTAAATAAAGAATATGAAAGTGATAAAGAGGTTTATGTGTCAATATTATTAACAGGAAATGAAGAAATTCAAAGAGTTAATAGAGATTTTAGAGGAAAGGATATGCCAACAGATGTAATATCTTTTGCTTATCATGATAATGAAGAAGCTGATAATGGACTATATGATAGTTTAGGAGATATAATAATTTCTTTAGAAAGAGTAGAAGAACAAAGAAAAGATTATGGACATTCTTTTAAAAGAGAATTTTATTATGTATTAACTCATGGACTTTTACATTTAATGGGATATGACCATATAGAAGAGGAAGATAAAAAAATAATGAGAGCAAAAGAGGAAGAGATATTGGAAGGATATGGATATACTAGAGAGATAAAGTAGGTGATGAGTTTGGAAACATCAAGAGAATATCTGTTTTTGAGTATTCTTTCTTATTATAATTTTACAGAAAAATTTCAAGGAAAATACATAAAAGATTTGTTAGAAGAAATAGAAACTTTTTCTTTATCTTCTAGTTTAAACATTATAAGAAGTGATATAAAAGGAAAGAATAAAAGTTTTTTTGATAAAGAGATAAATGAGTGGAAAGTTTATAGAGTTGATGATAGAACTAGAAATAGAAAATCTGGTTCAGGATTTTTTGCTGTGATTTTTCAAAAAGAAGATAAGTATGTAATATCTTATAGAGGAAGTGAAACTTATCCTTTTGAAGAAGCTTATAAAGATTTTATAGATACAGATTTGGTTATAGGATTAGGAAAAAAGCCTTTACAGTTTTGGGAAGGATTGGAAGTATTTGAAAATCTTTTAAAAGATAATATACCTTTTGAAAATATAAGTATCACAGGACATTCTCTTGGTGGAGGGATAGCTCAATTTGTAGCTATAATGAGTTACAAAAAGTATAATATTTGCCCTTATGTATGTACTTGGAATTCTGTAGGTATAAAAAGAGAAGGAATAATAGGAATAGAAGACTTTATAGAATATGATAAAATTTTAAAAAATTGTAATTTATCAGAAAAAGAGATAAAAGTTTTAAAAGAATTTGAAGAAGATTATGTTAATTTTATTATGAAAGAATTAAAAAAATTAAGAATTATCAAAGATAATAGAACAGTTTTAATTACAGATAAATTTCAATTAACTTTTGAATTAAATCAAGAATTTTTTCATGAGCTTATAAAACAAACAAACTTAAATAGAGTTTTAAAGAAAATTCCACTTATAAGAAGAAGACAAATATTATTAAATGAAAGAATATTAGAAAAATTATTTTTAAGGGATGATTTATATTTAATATTAAGAGAAGCAAAAGAATTTATAAATAAGTTAAGTGAAAATAAAATTTTTAATGGAAAAATAATAAATTTTTGTCATTCAAAAGATTTTGTAGGTTCTCTTTTTTTACATTTTGGAACTACTTATCAGGTAGACTTGAATTTTCTAAAAAAGGATATTTCTAAAAATAGAATTTTAAGTAATCTTTTATTTTTTAATAAATCTATACAAGAATATCATTTTGAAGATGTATTTATACCATTACTTGATAAAAAAGGAGTTTTTACTCAAAAAATATCAGAAGAATATATAGCTAGTGTTATAAGAAAAATAATATATTTAGAAAAAAGTTTCAGCAAAGAATTTTTAGGAGAATATTTTTTATTAAGAGAAAATCCATTTGAAAATTTTGAAAGATTTTTATTAGAGTTACAAAGAGGATTAAGAAATAATACTGATAATATTTTATATAAAGAAAAGATTATTGAATTTTTAAGAAAAATATCTCAAGAAGATTTGAGTAGAATATGGAAAAAAGTTATAGAAAAATTATCTAGTCCATATATACCAAGAGATATTTATGATTTAATAGTATTTAAAGATATTTATTCAGAAAGATAAAGGGTGAGTAAATGAAAATAGGGATTGTATTAGAAGGGGGAGGACTTCGTGGATGTTATACTACAGGAGTTCTTGATAGTTTTTTGAAATATAACTTTATGGGCGATTATGTAGTAGGAGTTTCAGCAGGAGCTTCTCATGGTGTTTCTTATATTTCAAGACAGTATGGAAGAAATATGAGAATAAATAAAAATTATATCCAAGATAAAAGATATTTAAGTTTTTATAATTTAATAACTAAAGGTTCTTTGTTTGGAATGGAATTTTTATATGAAACAGTACCTAATGAATTAGATAAATTTGATTATGATAGTTTTTTTGAGAATAAATGTGAATTTAGAGCTGGAGTAACTAATATAAATACAGGTAAAGAAGAATTTTTTTGGAAAAGAAGCTTTAAAAGATGGGGCAGAAGTTCTAAAAGCTTCTTCATCAATACCTTTGATTTCTCATCCTGTAAAATATAAAGGACAATTATATTTAGATGGAGGACTTACTACTCCTATACCAATTGATAAAGCATTTGAAGATGGATGTGATAAGGTTATTGTAGTTTTAACAAGAGATAGAAAATACAATAAACCTAAATTAAAATGTCTTCCATTAATAAAATTAAGATTGAGAGAGTTTCCAAAACTTGCCTCACTTATGGAACGCCACCATGTGATATATAAAGAAAATCAACAAAAGATTGAAAAATATGAAAAAGAAGGAAAAGCTATTATAATAGCTCCTAAGATGCCTTTAAAAATTGATAGGTTTGAAAAAAATCCTGATAAGTTAATGGATGTTTATGAAGAGGGAGTTAAAGATGGAGAAATATTTTTAAAGGAAAAATTTGAAAAGTTTTTTAAAATATCAATAGAAGAATATCAAAATAATAAAAAAATATAAAATAAAAAGAGATACTATAAAGTATTTAATAGTATCTCTTTTTATTTTATATTAGTTATCTATAAAAAAGTTTATTAAGATTTTTTATAAACTCTTTATCAATATTATTTAATTGTTCTTCAGTAATTCTATAAAACCAATTTCCTTGAGCTCTACCAGGTTTATTCATTCTAGTATCAGCTCCAAATCCACATAAATCTTGTATAGGTAAAATAACTATATTGGCAGAACTTTTCCATAAAGTTTTAATAATAGCTCTACAAGATTCACTATAAAATCCACCAAATTTCCAATTTTCACCACTTTTAAAATCACAATAATCTAAAGCAAAATTTCTTTCTTCAGGTGTAGCTTCCCATAGCCAACCTAAAATTGTATTATTATCATGAGTTCCAGAGTAGGCGATTACATTTTTATCATAATTATGTGGAAGATGAATACTATTATCTCCAGAAAAACCAAATTGTATTACTCTCATTCCAGGAAAACCTGTTTCTTCTAAAAGAGTTCTAGTTTTTTCGTCTATATCCCCTAAATCTTCTGCTATTATACAATTTTTATCTATTTTTTTTAAAATAGCATTAAAAAAATCTAACCCAGGACCATCAACCCAGTTTCCATCCTTTGCAGTCTCACTTTCAGCTGGAATAGCCCAATAAGCAGAAAAACCTCTGAAATGATCAATTCTAATTATATCAAATATAGAAAGAGAATGCTCTAATCTTTTTATCCACCAACTATATCTACCTTTTTTTATTGATTTCCAATTATATAATGGATTTCCCCATTTTTGACCATCTTCTGAAAAATAATCAGGTGGAACTCCAGAAATAAATCTAGGGCTACCATCTTCTGTAAGATCAAAAATATGAGGATTTCCCCAGACATCAGAACTTTCATAAGATACATAAATAGGTACATCTCCTATTATTTTTATTCCTTTTTCATTTATTTGTTTTTTGATTTCTTCCCATTGAGTGTAAAATTCATATTGTAAAAATTCATAAAATAAAACTTCAGAAAGATTTTCTTCTCTAAATTTTTTTATAGCATCTTTATCATGAAATTTTAATTTTTCATCTTCCCATTGATACCAGTCTTTATTATTATTTTTTTCTCTAATTGTCATATAAAGAGAAAAATCATATAACCAATTTTTATGTAGTTTTGAAAATTTTAAAATTTCTTTTTTATATTCATTATCTATTCTTAAATAAGCTTTTTTTAAAATTTCCATTCTTTTTTCATTTAACCATTTAAAATTTACTATATAAGGGTCATTATATTCGTTTTCTTTAAGTTCTTCTTTTGTAATTAATCCCTTTTCGTATAATTTAGGTAAATTAATAAATAAAGGATTTCCAGCAAAAGCGGAAAAACTTTTATATGGAGAACCAAAATTATCAATTGTACCAAAAGGTAAAGTTTGCCAATATTTTATTCCCATATCTTTTAAAAAATCACAAAACTTAATAACTTCTTCTCCAAAACTTCCAATACCATATTTATTTGGTAAAGATGAGATATGAAGAAGAATCCCACTAGCTCTATTCATAATATTCTCCTTTCTATATTCTTTGTAGTATATTATAATTATACTATAAAAGATTTTATTTTCCTCTTTTTTTTATTTAGGTATTGAAAATAAAAGAAAAATAACAAAAATATAAAAAAATAAAAAAAAAACTTGCAAAAATGTGTAAAATTTAGTATACTTATACATGTGGGTCGCATAGCTCAGTTGGGAGAGCACCTGCCTTACAAGCAGGGGGTCATAGGTTCAAGTCCTATTGTGACCACCATTAAAATGGGGGTGTAGCTCAGTTGGTTAGAGCACTAGCCTGTCACGTTAGGGGTCGCGAGTTCGAGTCTCGTCACTCCCGCCATTTTATGGCCAGATAGCTCAGTCGGTAGAGCAGGGGACTGAAAATCCCCGTGTCGGTGGTTCGATTCCGCCTCTGGCCACCATAAATAAAAGGCGATGTCGCCAAGTGGTAAGGCAGAGGTCTGCAAAATCTCCACCACCAGTTCGAATCTGGTCGTCGCCTCCAGATAAAAACTAACTGTCTTTTGACAGTTTTTTTTTATATATTTTTTGTTTATTTGTGATATAATAGTTTTTAATAGAAATATTATAAAATGTGTGGAGGACTTATTGTGAAAAAGATAAGAGTTACTGTACCAGAAGATATTTGGCGTATGATGAAAAATGATATAGAAGAATTTGGAATAAATAACAATAAGTTATGTAATTATATTTTAGAACAATTAAAATATAAAAAAGAAATAGATGTAGAAAAAGAATTAGAAAGTCAAGGTAGACCTCTAAAAAAAATAATTCAATTTGATTTAAATGTAGCTAATAGAGAGATTTATTATGATGTTTTAAAAGATAATGGTGTTGATGTAGAAGCTGAATTTTTTAGAGAGTTATTTGAAAAATATTGTTCTAAGTTTAAATATATAAGAGAACTTTTTGTTTTTCAAGAAACAGTAAAAAAAATATTAGAAGCTATAAAAGAAAAGAAAAAATTAAAATTGAAATATGGTTCTAAATTAACAACTGTTGAACCTTATTTTATAAAAAGAGATGAACAAGGAGATGAAAATTATCTTTTCTGTTATTGTGATACAGAAAAGAAATATTATAATTATAAATTAAAAGATTTAGAAGTTATTTCTATATTGGAAGAAAAAATAAAAGGAAAAGATAAAAAGTATATAGAAAATGTTAGAAAAAAATTTGACCCATTTTTAGGAAATGGAAATTTTATAAAAGTTAGATTGTCGGAAGAGGGACAAAAACTTTTAAAAGGATTAACAAATTATAGACCAAGATTTGTAGAAAAAGAGGGAGATATCTATGTATTTGAGGCTTCTAATGAAAATGCTAAACTTTATTTTAGACAATTTTCAAAAGAAGCAATAATACTAGAACCCATTGAACTTAGAGAAGAGATGAAACAAGATTTTTTAGAAGCGTTAAAAAATTATTAATATAAAAGGGAAACAGGAGTCTAAATTTAGACTCCTGTTTTTTATGGTTTAATAATGAGTTGGCAAAATTATCTATTCATTTCTGAACTAGAACCCTCTTCGTGGTCTTTTATAATAGAATCAACTGTGTTTTTAGAAAAAGCTACCACATCTCCTAAAAGGGTATTTTTTAAACTTCCTAAAGCATTTCCGTACTTTAATGCTTTTAAAGGACAATCAAAAGTAGTTAAACCGTAAAGAACTCCAGCTACATAAGCATCACCACTTCCGATTCTATCTATGATTTCAATATTATTATAAGATTTTTCTGAATAAAATTTATCTTCAATAGCACTATAAATTATAGATGTAAAATTATGAGATTTTGGTGAATTTACAGTTCTTTGTGTTGAAATTAGAAGAGAAATATTATTATCTTTAGCAAAATTTTTCATAATTTCTTCCATTCTTCCTGTTTGTTTAAACATTTTTCTTAATGTTTCTTCAGAGGCGAAAAGAATATCTATTTCAGGTAAAATAGTTACTATTTCTTTTCTTGCATTTTCTTCATCTCCCCAAAGATTTCTTCTAAAGTTTACATCAAAAGAAATTAATGCTCCACCTTTTTTAAAATTTTTAATAAGGTCTTTAACTAAAACTTTAGAGTTTTCACAAAGTCCTAAAGAAATACCACTAGTATGAAAAACTTTTGTAGAAGAATATACTTCTGGGTTTATTTCATTAGAATGTAAAAATTGGAATGAAGAATCATTTCTATCATAAACAACGCTAGGTTTTCTAGGAGAAGAACCATATTCATAATAATAAAGAGCTAATCTTTTATTCTTAGAAGAGTCATATACTAAATAATCAGAGTTTACACCACTTAAATCTATACATCTTTTAGCATACATCCCTAAATCATGGTCAGGTATTTTAGAAAGGAAACTTGTTTTTCCTCCAAGAGTAGATATCCCTGTAACTACATTAAGTTCAGCTCCACCAAGATTTCTATCTAAAGGACCATCTTGAATTAGAATTTTTCCAATTGCAGGAGATAATCTCATTATTATCTCTCCACAAGAAATAACATCAAATTTTTTTTCAGAAAAATTAAACATAATCTCCTCCATTAATTATTTATTTCTAATTTCTTTTATTTTATTAACAAATGCTTTAGCAGTTTCTGTTATAGATTCACTAGTTCCAGAAGCTAATTTTCCTCCAGCACCTACAGCTACAACACCATTTTTGAACCATTCTTCTATATTATCAAGACTAACTCCTCCTGTAGGCATAATATTAACTTGAGGTAATGGAGCTTTAACAGCTTTTACAAATGAAGGACCAAAAGCACTTCCAGGGAATAACTTGATAATATCACAACCATATTCCATAGCTTTTGTCATTTCAGTTATAGTCATACAACCAGGCATATATGGAATTTGGTATAAATTACATAATTTAGCAGTTTCTAAATCAAATCCAGGAGAAACAATATATTCAGCCCCAGCTAAAATAGCTATTCTTGCTGTAGTAGCATCTAATACAGTTCCAGCTCCAACTATTAATTCAGAAGGAGAAAATTCATTTTTTAAAGCTTTGATAACTTCTGTAGCTCCAGGAACAGTATATGTAACTTCGATAGCAGGAATTCCTCCTTGAACACAAGCTTTAGAAATTCTTATTCCTTCTTCAATACTTTCACTTCTTACAACGGCTACTATACCAGTATTTATAATTTTTTCAATAGTTTCATGTTTTTTTAACAATTACCTCACCTCTAGACATTTTATTTTATAATAAATTTATAACTTATAATTTATAAAAAAACAATAATAAAATAAAAAAAAAGTTTCATATAAGAAAAAAATAATGGAACAAAAAAATAAATTTATTTTTTATAAAGATTTAGAGAAAGAATAAAAAATAAAAAAAGTTTCATATATAAAAATTTAGCATCTAAATAAATTTTGTATATAAAATGTATTATTTTGTTTTATTTTGTTTTTTTTTAAGAAAAAAATAAAAAAGTATTGACAATATAATTTTGTTATTATATAATTCTAGTATACAAGTATAAAATAAAAAAAGGAGGATAAAATGAAGTTATCTCTAAATGAATTAGAAACAATGGCTTCTAATAATATAAAAATACCTTTATATGATATAAAAAAAATAAGAGAAAATACTCTAAAAACACCAAAGTGGTTACATTTTGGAGGGGGAAATATTTTTAGGGCTTATGTAGCTAAAATGCAAGAAAATTTATTAAATAATAGAAAAGAGAATACAGGGATAATAGTAGCTGAGAGTTTTGATGAGGAAATAATTGATAAGGTATATAGACCTTTTGATAATTTATCTGTTTCAGTTGTACTATCTAAAGATGGAAAATTTTCACCAGAAATTATAGGAAGCGTTATTGAATCTTTGAAGGTTAAAGAGAATAAAGATGACTTGGTGAAAATCGTAACTTCTCCAAGTTTACAAATAATAAGTTTTACAATTACAGAAAAAGGTTATAATTTAAAAGATCCAAATGGGGAATTTTTTGATATAGTCAAAGAAGATATACAAAATTTACCTGAAAAATCAAAACATATTATGAGTATAATAACTTATTTGTTATATAAAAGATTTAAAAATAATAGAGGGCCAATAGCTCTAGTTAGTATGGATAATTGTTCTGGAAATGGAGATAAAATTAGAGAAGCTGTTTTAAATATAGCTATTTTTTGGGTAAATAATGGATATCTTGAAGAAGAATTTCTAGACTATTTAACAGATGAAAAAAAAGTAAGTTATCCTATATCAATGATAGATAAAATTACTCCTAGACCAGCCCAAGTTGTAAAAGAGTATTTAGAGAAATTAGGGTTTGAAAATATGGATATAATAGTTACTAATAAGAATACATATACTTCAGCTTTTGTAAATTCAGAGACAGCAGAATATTTTGTTGTAGAGGATAAGTTTCCAAATGGAAGGCCATTATTGGAAGAGGCAGAAGCAGGAGTTTATATAACGAATAGAGAAATAGTAGAAAAAACAGAAAGAATGAAAGTAACTACTTGCTTAAATCCATTACACACAACATTAGCTATATTTGGGTGTTTATTAAATAAAAAAACTATTTATGAAGCTGTATCAGATCCTTTACTAAACAAATTGATAAAAAAAATAGGTTATGATGAAGCACTGAAAGTTGTAGATGATCCAAAAATTTTAGATCCTAAAAAATTTATAGATGAGGTTATAAATGAAAGATTTGCTAATCCATTTATTCCAGATCAACCAGAAAGAATAGCAACAGATACTTCTCAAAAAGTAGGTATAAGATTTGGAGAAACTTTAAAAGCATATTTAGCGAATGATGAATTAAAAATAGAAAATATAAAATACATTCCTTTAGTATATGCAGGATGGTTTAGATACCTAATGGGAATAGATGATGAAGGAAATGAAAGAAGTATTAGTTCAGATCCAATGTTAGAAATGCTGAAAGAGAAAATGAGGGGTATAGAATATGGAAATATAACTTCATATCAAGGACAATTAAAAGAAATTTTAAAAAATAAAATTATTTTTGGAGTTGATTTAGAAGAAATAGGAATAGCAGATAAAGTTGAAAAATATTTTGTAGAAATGTTGAATGGGAAAAATGCAGTAATTAATACACTAAAAAAATATATATAAAAATTAGGAGGAGAAATATGAAAGGGAGAATGATTAAAGGGGCATTATTTTGTATGTTATTAGGAGGATTAGTAGCATGTGGTGGAAATAAGGAGGCTGGTTCAAAAGCTGAAGAAAAGAAAGTTTATGAGCTAAAAATTTCTACTACTCAAGCAGAATCTTCAGTTATAGTTCAAGGATTACAAGAATTAGCAAAAGAAGTTGATGAGAAAACAAGCGGAGGATTAAAAATAACAGTTTATCCATCTAGTTCATTAGGAGTAGAAGAAGATATAATAGATCAAGCGGTACAAGGAATAAATGTAGCAGTATTGACTGATGCAGGACGTATGTCAGACTATGTTCCAGAAATAGGAATATTTAATATGGCATATTTTGTAGATAATTATGATGAAGCGTTAAAAGTAATGGAAACAGAAACATTTAAAGGATGGTTAAATGAATTAACAGAACATAATTTGAGAGTCTTAACATTTAATTATTATGATGGAGCACGTTCTTTTATGGGACATAAAGAAGCAAAAGTACCAGCTGATTTAAAAGGGATTGTAGTTAGAACACCAGGAGCAGCTCCTTATGTAGAAAGTATGAAAGCCATGGGAGTGACACCTTATAATATTGCATGGAGTGAAGTTTATAATGGTATTCAAACAAAATCTATAGATGGTTGTGAAGTTCAGTATACATCAGCAGTAAGTTCACATATTTATGAAGTTTGTAAAGTTGTTAATAAAACAGAGCATATTAATTTATTAAATTGTTTAGTAACAGGAGAAGGATGGTTTAGTAAATTACCAGAAGAGTATAAAACAATATTATTAGAAACAGCAAATGAAACTGCTTATAATAATGGTAAAAAAATAGAATCTATGCAAGCTGAGATGGAAAAAACTTTAGTAGATAATGGAATGAAAATTGTAGAAGTAGACAAAGAAGCATTTAAAAAATCTGTAGAAAAGGCTTATGATGCATTAAAATATACAGATTTACGTAAAAAAATATATGAAGAAATAGGAAAAAATTAGAATTTTAGGAGGCAAGATAAGTTGTTAAAATTATACAATAAATTTTGTAAATTAGAAAGTTTAATAGCTAGTATATTACTTATAGGAATATTTTTCTTAGTTTTTAGTTCAGCAATTTTTAGAACAGTAGGATATCCTATAAACTGGGCTCAAGATGCTGCTTTAGTTGCTTTTGCTTGGATGATATTTTTAGGAAGTGATTTAGCGATAAGAAATACTAAGTTAATAGGAATTGAGGTATTAACTAAATATTTTCCTAAATTATTTCAAAAATATTTAGATATTATATTTAAATGTATAATAATCTGTTTTTTACTAATATTGGTAAAATATGGATATGTAATGGCAATAACAGGTGCTAAAAGAACAATTACAACTTTAGGAATAAGTTATGCTTGGGTTACGGCTTCTGTTCCTGTAGGTGCAGTATTAATGATAATATCTACAGCTATTAGATTAAAAGAAAGTATAAAAATTTCTAGTGATAAGTGGGGTGAAAATAATTAATGGAATTTGCAATACCAGTGTTTTTAGTATTTTTATTTTTAGGAATGCCTGTTGCATTTTCAATAGGACTATCAGGATTAACATTTTTCATAGTTAGGGATCTTCCAATGTCTGTGTTAGTACAAAAGTCGATTTCAACAAGCCAATCTTTTACAATGTTAGCTATTCCATTATTTATATTTGCTGGAAATTTAATGAATAGTAGTGGGATAACAAATAGACTTATGAAGTTAGCTGATGTCTGTACAGGACATATGTGGGGAAATTTAGGTCAAGTATCATGCGTATTGAGTACTCTTATGGGAGGAGTTTCTGGTTCTGCAGTAGCTGATGCAGCTATGGAATCGAGAATACTAGGACCTGAGATGACAAGATTAGGATATGCTAGAGGTTGGAGCGCAGCTATAAATGGTTTATCAGGTTTAATAGTTGCTACAATTCCACCTAGTATGGGATTAATAATATATGGTACAGTAGGAGAAGTATCTATAGGAAGATTATTTATGGCTGGTTGGGTACCAGGAATTTTAATGATGATTCTTTTAATGATAGCTTGTTCTATATCAGCTCGTAAATTTGGATATAAACCTGAGAGAGAGAAAAGAGCTAGCCTTAGTGAAATTTTAAAAACTTTTATTGTAAGTATATGGGCTTTGATATTTCCAATTTTATTAATTGCTTTAATAAGATTTGGAGTAATGAGTCCAACAGAATCTGGGTCATTTGCTGTTGCTTATGCTTTATTTGTAGGAATATTTATATATAAAGAATTAAATATGAAAACTTTTATGCAAACAGTAAAAGATAGTGTAAAAGATATTACAGTAATAACAATTATATTAGCATTTTCTGGAACTTTTGGATATGGAGTAGTTTATGATAATATTACTATAAGATTAGCAGAATCATTAGCTGGAATTTCTTCAAATTCTACAATTTTATTAGTTTTAGTTGTTTTATTTTTACTGGCTTGTGGAATGTTTATGGAAACTACTGTAATTGCATTGATTTTAACACCAATATTATTACCAGTTATGCAAAATGTAGGAGTAGATCCAGTAGTTTTTGGAATGATAATGATGACTTGTGTAACATTTGGAGTAATGACTCCACCAGTAGGAACAGCATTATATACAGTTTCAGATATAATGGAATGTTCAGTAGAAGAAACAGTTAAATATGGATGGCCATTTTATATAGCTGTATTATTAGTTGTAGTATTTATGATATTTTTCCCAGGAGCAGTATTATATTTACCGAATTTAGTTTATGGAGTAGCAGGATAAGAATAGAAAAAGAGGGGTATTTAATATGCAAATGTCATGGAGATGGTATGGTCAAAATAATGATGAGATAACATTAGATCATATTAAGCAAATTCCAGGAGTAACTTCGATTGTCTGGTCATTACATGATAAAGTGGCTGGAGAAGAATGGGAATTTGAAAGAATAAAAGAGGTTACAGATTATATAAAGTCAAAAGGTTTTAATGCAGATGTAGTAGAAAGTGTAAATGTTCATGATGATATAAAAATTGGTAAGCCAACAAGAGACAAATATATAGATATATATATAGATACTATAAAAAAATTGGCTAAAGTTGGAGTGAAAGTTATATGTTATAATTTTATGCCAGTATTCGATTGGACAAGAACAGATTTATATAAAAAATTACCAGATGGTTCAAATGCACTTTTTTATCAAAAAAATTTAGTATCAGATGTTACACCTCAAGAAGTAACTAGACGAATTTTAGAGGGAGCAGGAAATAAAACAATGCCTGGATGGGAACCAGAAAGACTTTCTAGATTAAATGAACTATTTGAAGAGTATAAAGATGTTACAGAAGAAAAATTAACAGAGAATTTTAAATATTTTTTAGAAAGAATAATTCCTGTATGTGAAGAGGTGGGAGTGAAAATGGCAGTTCATCCTGACGATCCACCTTGGCCAATATTTGGACTTCCTAGAATAGTAAGAGATGAAGAACATATAGAAAAAGTTTTAAAATTAGTAGATAGTCCATATAATGGTTTAACATTATGTAGTGGTTCTTTAGGTCCTAATTTAAAAAATGATATACCTAAACTTATAAGAAGATTTGGAGACAGAATTCATTTTGCTCATATAAGAAATGTAAAAGTGTTTGAAAATGGTGATTTTATAGAGAGTTCTCATAGAGCATGTGATGGTAATGTAGATATAGTTGAAGTGGTAAAGGCATATCATGAGATTAATTTTAAAGGATACATTAGACCAGACCATGGGAGACATTTATGGGGTGAAGAAAAAACTTGTAGACCAGGATATGGTTTATATGATAGAGCTTTAGGTGTTATGTATCTTTTAGGAATTTGGGATACTTTAGAAAAAAAATATAAATAAAGAGATAAAGGGTATTCTTAAAGAATACCCTTTTCTATAATTTGTTGAAAGGAAAAATATGTTTATAACAGAAGAATTTTTATTAAAGAATGATACAAGTAAAAAACTTTATCAAAAATATGCTAAAAATATACCTATTTTTGATTATCATAATCATTTGAGTCCAAGAGACATAGCAGAAAATAAAAAATATAAAAATATTACAGAGATTTGGTTGAATGATCATATAAAATGGAGAGTTATGAGAGCCAATGGAATAAATGAAAAATATATAACTGGTAATGCAAGTGACTATGAAAAATTTTTAGCTTTGCTAAAACGATGGAATATTGTTACAGAAACCCTTTATATCATTGGTGTCATTTAGAATTGAAGAGATTTTTTGATATAGATGATATTTTAAATGAAAAAAATACTCTAGTTATTTGGGAAAAAGTAAATATCTTATTAAAAAAAGAAGAATATTCAACCAGAAATTTAATAAAAAAAATGAAGATAAAAGCATTATGTACTACAGATGACCCTATAGATACTTTAGAATATCATAAAATTTTATCTTGTGATAAAGAATTTAAAATAAAAGTTTTGCCAACTTTCAGACCAGATAAAGCATTTACAATGGAAAAAAATGATTATATTGAATGGATAGAAAAATTACTAATAAAAAAATTGATACTTTTAAAAAATTAATAGAAGCTTTAAAAGAAAGGATATGTTTTTGTAGAAAATGGATGTTTAATAACAGATTTAAGTATGGAAAAACTATTTTTTAAACTGGTATCTAATGATGAAATTGAAGAGATTTTTTTTAAAATTATACAAAGAAAAGAAATTCTTTCTTGGGAAATAAAAGCGTATAAAACCAAATTATTATTAGAATTAGCTAAAGAATACAAAAAATATGATTTAGGAATGCAAATTCATATTGGAGCAATGAGAAATAATAATACTAGAATGTATAATAAACTAGGACCAGATATAGGGACTGATTCTATGGGAGATTATAATTATGCTAGAGAATTATCTGCCTTATTAAATGAATTGGATAAAAATGATGAATTACCAAAAACAATTCTTTATTGTATAAATCTAAAAGAAAATGAAGTTTTAGCATCTATGATAGGAAATTTTCAATCAGATGAACGTCCTGGAAAAATGCAATTTGGATCTATATGGTGGTTTTTAGATCAAAAAAAGGGATAGAAGAACAAATAAATACTTTAGCTAATTTTGGACTTTTAAGAAGATTTGTTGGAATGTTGACAGATTCAAGAAGTATATCATCTATTACAAGATATGAATATTTTAGAAGAATTTTATGTAATTTAATAGGAGAATTAGTCGAAGAAGGAGAAGTTCCTGATGATGAAGAAATATTAAAGTCAATGATAAATGAAATATGTTATTTAAATATAAAAGAATATTTAAATTTAGAAGATTAAAATAAAGGAGAAAATTATGCAAATAAAAGAATTAACAGGAGGAAGAGCTTGGAGAACTTATACAGGTGGAAAATTATTAGATATTTTACATAAAAAAGAAAATTCAAGTGATAGTTATTATCCAGAAGAATGGATGTTTTCTACAACAATAGCTAGAAATTCTGGAAGAGAAGATATAGTAGAAGGATTATCATATTTAAAAAATGAGAATAAATTATTTGTAGACTTTATCAAAGAAAATCCTAAAGTTTTGGGAGAAAAACATATACAAAAATGGGGAGTAAATTTAGGAGTTCTAGTAAAATTGATTGATAGTGAAGAAAGATTAACTATTCAAGTTCATCCAAATAATCAAAAAGCAAAAGAATTATTTAATAGTAAATTTGGAAAAACAGAATCATGGCATATATTAGATACAAGAGAAGAGAAAAGTTATATTTATTTAGGTTTTAAGGAAGGAATATCAAAAGAAAAATTTAAAGAATACTTCAGAGAACAAGATTTAAATGCGATGTTAAATTGTTTAAATAAAATTGAAGTAAAAAAAGGAGAAACATATTTAGTAAAGGGAGGAATTCCACATGCGATTGGAGCAGGGTGCCTTATTTTAGAAGTTCAAGAACCAACTGATTATACAATTAGAGTTGAAAAAACAACTCCTTCTGGATTTCTAATAGATGATAAAATGTGTCATCAAGGATTAGGATTTGAGAAAATGTTTGAATGCTTTGATTTTGTTGGTTATTCTGAAAAAGAGATAAGAAATAATTTTCAAATGAAAGAAACAGAAATTTTTTTTGAAGATGGTAGAGAAGTTAACGAAATAATAACTTATAAAGATACTTCGTGTTTTTCCTTAATAAGATTAGTGATAAATAATAAAATAAAAATAGAAAAGAATGAAACTTATACATGTTTATATGTTATTTCAGGAATAGGAAAAATAGAAGATGAATTACAGGAAATAAAATTAGAAAAAAATGTACAAATATTTATTCCAGCAAATAAAGAATTTAATATAGTGGGAGAAAAATTGAATATTTTATTAATAAAAGGACCAAATGTAAAATAAAAAATATAAAAATAGCAGATTTACTTTAATTAATCTGCTATTTTTTATTTTAAAAAATAATGAGGATATCTTTTTAAATATGTAGAAATAACATGCTTAAATTTAGATAAATGTTCTGAAACAAAAGAGTCAATAATATCTATTTTTTTATATTTAATGATATTTACTATTTCTTGGTGTTGTTCGAAAGTTTTTGTAGCATTTGAAATCTGTAAAGCATCGATAAGTCTTAGTCTATCAAAATGTGTTGCTAATCTTTTGATACTTTTCCAAACATTGGATTTACCATAATATTCAAATATAATAGAATGGAATTCATTATCAAGATCAAAAAATTTATGTAAATTTTCATCAAAATCAATGATAATTTTTTGATAAGCTAGATTTTTTTCTAATGATTTTAATAATGGTTCTGGAATTTTATCTTCACAAGCCATAGTTAAAAGTTTCTTTTCACATAAATCTCTTAAAAATAAAGCTTCTTCTACTAATTTTAAATCTATTTTAGAGACGAAAGAACCTTTTTGAGGGAAAACATCAATTAACTTTTCCTCGGTTAATCTAACAAGAGCTTCCCTTATAGGTGTTCTACTAATATTTAGAAGATTTCCTAATTCGATTTCACTAATACATTCACCAGGTTCAATATTCAAAACCATAATATTCTCTTTTATTACTCTATAGGCATATTGACGACTATTTTCATTTTTGTTTTTAATTACATTATCTAATTTCATTTTTTCTCCTTGATTCGCCAATAAACTTGGAATTTACATTTAAGATAGTATAATTATACCATAATAATACTAGAATACAAATAAAAAAATAAAAAAATTATACAATACTTTTTATATTTAATTCTTCAAATTCTTTAGATATTGTAGATGAGTGTTCTTTTAATAAAGTTTTTATATTAAGAATATGTTGTTCAGTAGCTCGAATGGTTGAAAGGCTAACTCCTAGAGCTCCTCTGATATTATTATTAATATAAATAGGAACAGCAATACAACAAGCATCTGATGTCACTTCTCCAAATTCAGAAGCAAAACCATTTTGTTTAGCTAGATTGATAATATTAAGTAAATCTTCAACATTATCAATAGTATTTTTTGTAAATTTTTCTAATTTATCAGAATATAAATTTCTAATAGCTGATTCAGAATATTCCATAAGGAAAACTCTACCTAAAGCTGTACAATATAAAGGCAAATTATGACCAATAGATGAAAGAAGCTTTATTGGATAAGAAGATTCAACTTTAGTAAGATAAAGAACTTCATGATTATTGTTAATCCCTAATTGACATGTTTCATTGCATTTTTCTGAAATGATTCTCATATGAGATTTTATAATATTTAATCCACTTTTATTTTCTAAATATGATTGTCCTATCTTAAAAACTGATAAACCGATAGAATATGTTTGAGATATTGGATCTAAAATTATCATTTCTAAATCTGTAAGAGTTTTTAATATAGGAGAGAGAGTACTTTTAGGGATATTTAGTGATTTTGAAATATTTGAAAATGTTAATTTACCAGAATTTTTTGCTATAGTATTTAAAATATTTATTACTCTTTCTGTTGGTTTGTGAATATTATCCATATTTTTCCTACTTTCTATAATTTTTCTATTTAAAATAATATCAGAAAAAAGAAAAAAAATCTACTTAAATATAAAGAAAATATATAATATGTATTTATTTAGAAAATATATCTATAAAAAAGACAAAAAATATAAAAAAAGTCTTGACACTATAAAAAAAATATAGTATATATTTAATATACTTAAATACGAACCAGTTCTTAAATACGAACATAAAAAATAGGGAGGATTTATATGAAAAAAGTATTATTTGTTGGAAGTTTATTAGCAATGGGAATTTTAATGGGATGTTCTGGAGACAAAGGAAAAGCTGAAGGGAAACAAGAGACTGTAAAAACTCAAGTTTTAAAAGTAGCATTTAACCAATCAGAGAATCATCCTCAATACAAAGCTTTAGAAGAATTTGGTAAAAAATTAGAGGAACAAACAAAAGGAGCATATAAATTAGAAATTTCTCCTAATGAATTACTAGGAGACCAAAGAGCAACAGCAGAATTAGTCCAAAATGGAGTTATTCAAATGTCTGTTGTTGGAAATCCTGTAGTTGAAAGTTTTAACTCAGATTTCGCTGTAATTGGATTACCATACTTATATGATAGTTTAGAGCATCAAAAGAAAGTATTTTTATCAGATGTGTTAGATCCATTATTTGAGTCAGTAAAATCAAGTGGATTTGAAGTAATAGGAGCCTTTACAGCAGGAGCAAGATGTTTATATACTGATAAACCAATGGTAAAACCAGAAGATTTAAAAGGATATAAATTTAGAGTAATGCAATCTGATACAATGAAAAAAATGGTAGATTATATGGGTGGAATAGGAACTCCTATGGGACAAGGTGAGGTTTATACAGCAGTTCAACAAGGAGTTATTGAAGGAGGAGAAAATAATGAAGTTACTTATGTTGATTTAAAACATTATGAAATAGCACCATATTTCTCTTATACTAACCACTTAATGGTTCCAGATTTAATTATAATTAATGAAAAATTATATAATGGAATGACACCAGAAAATAGAAAAATATTTGATGATTTAATGAAACAAACAATTGAAAATGAATTTGAAGTTTGGAATGAAAATGTAGAAGTAGCTAAAAAAGTAGCAACAGATAATGGAGCTAAATTTATAGAAGTAGATATAAAACCATTCCAAGAAAGAGTAAAACCACTACAAGAAGAAGTAGCAAATAGATCAGAAATGACTAAGAAAATATACTCAGATGTAAGAGCATTAGCACAATAATTAAATGTCTATTAGAGGTAAACATATGGAAAAAATAAAAAATATTTTAGACAAGATTATTGAAAAATTTTGTATAGCAATAATGGGTATAATGACTCTTCTAGTTACATGGCAAGTTATAACAAGATATTTTTTTAATAATCCTAGTATAGTAACAGAGCAAACATCACAATATCTTTTTGTTTGGTTAGTAATGTATGGTTCTGCTTATGTATTTGGGAAAAGAGAACATATGCAAATATCATTTATTAGAGATTTGGCTTCTCCATCTATCAGAAAAATAATTGATATTATTCAAGAAATAATTATAACTATATTTGTTATAACAGTTATGATTTATGGGGGGTATTTTACATCTCTTAGACAAATGGGACAAGTAGATGCAGCTTTACAAATACCTATGGGGGTTGTTTATTCTGCTATTCCAATAAGTGGGATATTTATAATATTTTATGCAATTTTAAATATAACAAAAATTGCTAAAAGAGATTAAAAGGAGAAATATATGGATTTAGCAGTACAAGTAGGATTAATAATATTTATATCATTGGCAATATTTTTAGCTTTAGGAGTTCCTATAAGTATTAGTATAGGTCTTTCTTCTACAATGGCAATGTTATTGATTTTGCCTTTTGACGGGGCTATGATAACATCAGCTCAGAGAGTATTTATAGGAACAAATTCATTTTCATTGTTAGCTATTCCATTTTTCATTTTAGCTGGGAATATAATGAATACAGGTGGAATAGCTATAAGACTTATAAATTGTGCTAAATTATTTGGTAGAAGATTCTATGGACCATTGGCACAAGCTAATGTTGTAGCAAATATGTTATTTGGGGCTATTAGTGGTTCAGGTGTTGCAGCTGCAGCAGCTGTAGGAGGAACAATTTCTCCAATTGAAGAAAAAGAGGGATATGATAAAAAATTCAGTGCTGCAGTAAATATATCCTCAGCTCCAACAGGAATGCTGATACCACCAAGTAACACCTTAATTGTATACTCAACAGTTGCTGGAAGTGTCTCTGTATCAGCTTTATTTATTGCAGGTTATTTACCTGGAATATTATGGGGAATTGGTATAATGATAGTAGCAGCTATTATGGCTAAAAAATTAAATTATAAATCTGAATCTGATATAAATAAAAAAATAATAATAAAAACAATATTAGATGCAATTCCAAGTTTATTATTGATTATAATAGTAATAGGTGGAATATTAAAAGGAATATTTACAGCTACAGAGGGTTCAGCGATAGCAGTTGTTTATTCACTATTTTTATCTTTTATTTATAAAGAAATGAAAATGAGTGATTTACCAAAAATATTTTTAAGTTCAGCTCAAATGACAGCAATAGTTATTTTTATGATAGGAGTTTCTTCTATAATGTCTTGGGTAATGGCATTTGCTCATATACCACAAAAAATAGCTGAAATACTTTTAGGTATTACAGATAGTAAAATAATTATATTAATAATAATGAATATATTATTATTAATAGTTGGTACTTTTATGGACCCAACACCAGCAGTATTAATATTTACACCTATATTTTTACCAATAGTACAAAGTTTTGGAATGACACCTGTTCATTTTGGTATAATGTTGGTATTTAACTTATGCATAGGAACTATAACACCACCAGTAGGACCAATATTATTTACAGGATGTAAAGTTGGGGGAGTGACCATTGAAGATGTATTTAAGTGGTTATTACCATTCTATGGAATAACAATAATAATTTTATTTATAGTAACATTTGTACCAGCATTTTCACTATTCTTACCTCAAGTTTTAGGTTTGATAAAATAATAAAGATTTGATAAAATATATATAATAGAAACAGATTATTAGGAGGATTATATGGAAATTCGTTATGCTTCAAGTAATAAAGATGCTAAGGCATATGATACAACAAGACTTAGAGAAGAGTATTTAATACAAGATTTATTTACACCAAATAATATAAAATTAGTTTATTCACATTATGATAGAATAATTGTTGGAGGGGTTTGTCCAACAACAGAAGAAATAAAATTAGAGGGAAGTAAAGAACTAGGTTCTAATTTCTTTTTAGAGAGAAGAGAAATGGGAATTATAAATGTTGGAGAAGCAGGTGTAGTTACATTAGATGGGGAAGAATATACTTTAAATAATAAAGATGCTATTTATATAGGAATGGGAATAGAAAAAGTAACATTTAAATCTTTGAATCCAGAAAAACCAGCTAAATTTTATCTAAATTCAGCACCAGCTCATCATAAATATCCAACAGTAAAAATTGGATTAGAGGATGCTAGAAAAGTAAAATTAGGAAGTATTGAAACATCAAATAAAAGAACAATAAACCAATATATACATCCAGATGTTTGTCAATCATGTCAACTAGTTATGGGAATGACTATGTTAGAAGATGGATCTGTATGGAATAGTATGCCTTGTCATACACATGATAGAAGAATGGAAGTTTATTTCTATTTTGATATGGAAGAAGACACAAGAATATTCCATTTAATGGGAGAACCAACAGAAACAAGACATATAGTGATGAAAAAAGAAGAAGCAGTGATTTCACCTTCATGGTCAATTCATAGTGGAGTAGGAACAGCAAGTTATACATTTATTTGGGGAATGGTTGGGGAAAATCAAACATTCACAGATATGGACCATATAGCAATGAAAGATTTAAGATAGTATTATTTAGGAGGAAATTATGTTAAACGAATTCTCAATGGATTTCTTTTCTTTAAAAGGAAAAGTTGCAATAGTAACAGGAGGAAATACTGGACTAGGGCAAGGATATGTAGTAGCTTTTGCTAAAGCTGGAGCAGATTTATTTGTAGTTACTTATGATAGAGAGTGGGAAGAAACAAGAAAATTAGTAGAAGCAGAAGGAAGAAAAGTTCACTTTTATCAAGCTGATTTAACAGATAGAAAACAAGTTACAGCTTCAGTAGAAGAGTGTATGAAAGTTTATGGAAAAATAGATATTTTAGTAAATAATGCTGGAACAATAAGAAGAGCTCCATTATTAGAGTATAAAGACGAAGATTGGGAAGCAGTAATAAATATAAATTTAAATGCTGTATATTACATGAGTCAAGATGTAGCAAAAGTTATGGCAAAACAAGGAAGTGGAAAAATAATTAATATAGCTTCAATGTTATCATTCCAAGGAGGAAAATTTGTACCGCCATATACTGCAAGTAAACATGGAGTAGCAGGAATAACAAAAGCTTTTGCTAATGAGTTAGCTTGTAAAAATATTCAAGTTAATGCAATAGCTCCAGGATATATAAAAACAGCTAACACAGCACCTATTAGAGCTGATGAAAAAAGAAATGCTGAAATATTAAGTAGAATACCAGCAGATAGATGGGCTGAACCATTTGATTTGATGGGAACAGTAGTATTTTTAGCAAGTAGAGCATCAGACTATGTAAATGGACATATATTAGCTGTAGATGGTGGTTGGTTAGTTAGATAATTATAATTTAAGGATAAAAGGTGTAATAGGAAGGTTATTACACCTTTTTTTATAAATAAAAAATAATATTTAAATTATTTTGTTGGTTTTTATTAGAAAATTATATATAAGGAATTATTCTAAATATAGAAAATAAATAATGATTTGGAAATTAATTTTAATATTAGTTAAATTGAATTGGAGTGTGAAGAAATGATACAAAATTTTTTTATAAATGATGAAATAAAATTTGAAGATTTAGGAGATGGAGTAAAAAGAAAAATATTAGCTCATAATAACCCTTTAATGATAGTTGAAGTTCATTTTAACAAAGGGGCTAAAGGATATCAACATAAACATAAGCATTCACAAGTTACATATATATTAGAGGGAAAATTTCAATTTATAGTAAATGGAAAAGAAAGAATAGTACAGAAAGGAGATAGCATTTATATAGAAAGTGAGACATTACATGGAACTACTTGTTTAGAGCAAGGAATATTATTAGATATATTTACTCCAGAAAGAGAAGATTTTCTAAAAATATAAAATATAATTAAAATTTACATATAATATTTTAAGAAGTTATATTATAATTTTAACTATTTTAGTTAAAATTAAGTAAAAACCTACTATATTAATCATATAGTAGGTTTTTATTTATCATATTATAAAAACTAGAGAAATCATAATAATTACACTAATAACAATAGAAATAGAGCTAATAAATCCAGCTAATCCTATATTACCATTACATTTATCTACAAATACAGGACTAAGCCCTGAAATAGGAGCAAACATTATAATTGTAATTATTTTCCTAATATCTAGGGGAAAAGGTAAAAAATTATAAAAAATTAAAGACATAATGGAAGCAAATAAATATCGTATTCCTAAAATACTTAAAGATTGAGTAAGATATTCTTTTTTAAATTCTATTTCAAACATCATTCCTATCATTAACATAGACAAAAAAGTATTAGATATTCCAATTGGTGTTATAAAATTTATAAAAGAAATAGGAATTTTAATATCATTAAATGATAAAATTACTAAAATAATGTATACTAAAAATGCTGGTGAAAAAAATAATTTTAATAAAATTTCTTTTAAATTTTGAGCAGAAGAGTTTTTTATATATAAATTGGCTATAGCATAAGCTCCTCCTATACAAAAAGGAGCATTACCAGTATCAAACATACAAGCTCCTATAACTCCAATAGGTCCTAAAATATTAGATAAAAAAGGAATTGTAAAAGAACCCATATTATATCCTGTACTAGATATTATATATAATGCTCTAGTTTTATTATCTTTATTCCTTGAAATAAAGGCCCCAATTTGTAAAAGTATAAGGTTACAAAAAACTCCCAAAAAGATAAAGATGATAAGAGAATTATTTTTATCAAAATTTTGAAAACTAATTATAGTTGCAGCAGGTAATGTAATATTTATAGCTATTTTGGATATTAATTTATAATCCTCTTTTTTAAAGAAAGAAATTTTTTTTAAAAAATATCCGAAAAAGATTATAAAAACAAGAGAAATTACTTTTAATAGAATTTTTTCCATAAATCCCTCCATAAAATAAAAAATATAATTTAAACTTAATTATATATTATCTATAAAAATATAAAAAGAAAAGTAAAAAAAAAATATTTATTTTCATATATGAAAATTTGATTACGAAATAAAATTTATAAAATATAGATTATAAAAAAATAGAATTAAAAAAATAGAATTAAAAAAATAGAAACGTTGTATTTTCATATATGAAATTTTTTTTAGAAAAAATAATTGATAAAAAATAAAAAATAATGTATAACTATATTAATTAATGATTAGAGATTATAAAAAATACTTAAATCTCTAAAAAAAAACAAAATGTATTGTATTTAAAACAAGGAGGAGTTGTTATGAGAAAAAAATTGGTAGCACTATTATTTATGATTTTAGGTATTTTTACCTTTGGAAAAGATTATCCAAGTAAAAATATCAACTTAATTGTTCCATTTGCAGCAGGAGGAGGAACTGATGCTGTAGCAAGAAAATTAGGAAGTTTATTAGAGAGAGAGTTAGGGCAACCAGTTATAATAGTAAATAGAACAGGAGGAGCAGGAGCTGTTGGAATGACAGCAGGTTCTACATCAAAGAAAGATGGTTATACAATTACAATGATAACAAGAGAAATTGTATCTTTACCATTAATGAAATTATCACCAATAACATATAAAAATTTTGATTTAGTTTCACTTGTTAATATGGACCCAGCAGTAGTTTTAGTAGGAAAAGATTCTAAATATAAAACTTTCCAAGATATTTTAGATGATGCAAAAGCTAGACCAGAAAAAGTTAAATTTGCAAGTACAGCTAAACCTAATTTCTATGCTTTAGCAATAGAAAATAAAGTTGGGGTCAAATTTAATCACATTCCTTACAATGGAGCAGGAGAAGTTGTTCCAGCTTTATTAGGAAATCATGCTGACTTTACTTTAATGGGACCAGGAGAAGCAATAGGACAAATTAAATCAGGACAATTTAGAGCATTAGGATTAATGGCTACAGAAAGATCTGCGACTTTACCAGAAATACCTACATTAGGAGAATTAGGATATAATATAGTTTCTGGAACTTGGAGAGGAATAGCTGTACCAAAAGGAACAGACCCTGAAATAGTAGCTACACTAAACAAAGCAATAGAAAAAGTTACAAAATCAGAAGACTTTAACAACTTTATGAATAATGCAAACTTTGGTGTAAAATATTTAGGACCTAAAGATTTTGAAAAATTCATAGAAGAAGATACAGCAGTAATAAAAGAAATTGTAGATAATTTAAAATAAGTAATTAATGTGTGTTAAAGAAGGGATTTTTATTAATCCCTTTTTTAAATGAAAAAGGAGGAAGTTTTGTTAGAAAAAGTATTTTCTATTTTATTATGTATTATTAGTGCAGTGGTATATTATTCTGCTAGTAATTTTGATATGAGTTATATTGGAGATAGTGGGTTAGGACCCGACTTTTTTCCAAAAGTGATTTCTGTTATATTATTTATATTAAGTACTCTAATTTTTGCTTTTAAAGTGATGGAAGAGAAAAAAGAAAGAAATAAAGAAAAAGCTAATCAAAGTCCTAAGTCGACTTTATTAACTATTGGTTTTTTTGCTGTTTATATTTTTTTAATAGGAAGATTAGGATATTTAACATCAACAATGTTATTTTCTTTTGCAGTAATTTCTATTTTAAAGAAAAACTCATTAATGTTAAAAATAATATATTCAGTAGTTTTTCCAGTAGGACTATATCTTTTATTCACATATGCGTTTAAAGTATCTTTACCAGTGGGAATATTAATATAGGAGGAAAAAATTATGTTAGGAAATTTATTAACAGGTTTAGGAACAGCTTTACAAATAGGAAACTTTATATATTTAGTTTTAGGTGTAGGTGGAGGGATAGTAATAGGGGCATTACCAGGTCTTACAGCAACAATGGGAGTTGCTATACTATTACCTTTTACTTTTGGAATGGATGCAGTTACAGGTCTTATAATGCTAGTTGGTATATATGTAGGGGCTATTTATGGTGGTTCTATATCAGCAATACTTTTAAATACTCCTGGAACTCCAGCATCAGCAGCTACATGTTTTGATGGATATCCATTAGTAAAACAAGGACATCCTGCTAAAGCTTTAAGTGCTTCAACTATAGCTTCAGCTTGTGGAGGATTAATAAGTTGTGTGGCTCTTGTAACAATTTCACCAGTTTTAGCGAAATTTGCTTTAAGGTTTTCAGCTCCAGAATATTTTGCTTTGGCTTTGTTTGGATTAACAATAATAGCAAGTATATCAGCTGAAAATTTCTTAAAAGGAATAACAGCTGGAGTTGTGGGATTATTAATCTCTACAGCAGGAATGGATTATATTACAAGTTATCCAAGATTTACTTTTGGGATAGTAGATTTATTAAATGGATTTTCAGTTATTCCAGTTTTAATAGGATTATTTGCTGTATCAGAAGTTTTTAACCAAATAGAAGCTTTAATAAATGAAAAAGAAATAAAAACAAATATTAAGATGGATAGATCTTACATGAATTTATCTGAGATTAAGTATTGTGCACCTACAATTTTAAAATCAGGAATAATTGGAACATTTATAGGAGCTATTCCAGGAGCAGGGGCAGATATAGCAGCTTTTGTTTGTTATAATGAAGTAAAAAGAAGTAATAAAAATGAAAAATTTGGAGAAGGAAATCTTAAAGGAATTTGTGCACCAGAAGCAGGAAATAATGGTGTAACAGGTGGAGCATTAGTACCATTGTTAACTCTTGGAGTACCAGGGGATGCAGTAGCAGCTGTACTTTTAGGAGCTTTAATAATTCAAGGATTAACACCAGGACCATTATTATTTGAACAAAATCCAGAAATTGTTTATGGATTATTTAGTTCAATGATTTTAGGTAATATACTTTTATTAGTTATTGGATTAGCAGGAATAAAATTCTATAGTAGAATAGTTGAAATTCCAAAAATAATGATGATTCCTAGTATTTTAATGTTATCATCAATAGGTTCTTATTCAATGAATAATAGTATATTTGATGTAGGAGTAACATTTGCTTTTGGAATAATGGGATATATTATGGGAAAAATAAAAATGCCTAGTTCACCTATTGTTTTATCTGTAATATTAGGACCTATGTTAGAAACAAATTTAAGAAAAGCAGTTCTTATGTATGAAGGGTCATATGCTTTTCTATGGACTAGACCAATAACTATAGTATTTTTATTGTTATCTGTGTTATCAGCATATTCAGCAATAAAAAAACAAAAAAAATAAAAATATAGTTTAGAGAGGGGAATCGATTATGGTAAATATAAATGAAAAAGAATTATTAGAAGTAATAAAAGAAAAATTAAATACTTCTGTTATTGGAGATATATTAGATTCTTATGGATATTATCATCAAATTTTACCTCCACAAATAAAAGCTATGAAAAAAGGACAAAGAATAGTTGGTTATGCAATGCCTGTATTAATGATAGATGTTTTTGGTCCTCAGGAAAAACCTTTTGGAAGATTAACAGAAGCACTAGACCAAATAGAAGAAAATGAAATTTATATTTGTACTGGTGGAACTCAAAGATGTGCTTATTGGGGAGAATTATTAACAACTACTGCTAAATATAGAGGAGGAGTAGGAGCAATAATAAATGGATATCATAGAGATACAAGACAAATTGAAAAAATAGATTGGCCTGTATTTAGTATGGGAAGTTATGCTCAAGATTCAGGAGTAAGAACTCAAGTTGTAGATTTTCGTTGTACTATTGAGATTGGAGGAGTTACTATTCATAATAGAGATTTGATAGTAGCAGACGAAGATGGAGTTGTAGTGGTTCCAAAAGAAGTAGAAGAAAAAGTTATAGAAGAAGCTTTAGAAAAGATAAAGGGTGAAAATAAATTTGTAGAAGCCATAAAAAACGGAATGAGTTCAACAGAAGCATTTAAGAAATTTGGGGTTTTATAGAATTTATTTTTATTAAAAAATTATTTCTAAAAATATATATTAATAAGGATTAACTTTTATATTTTTTATAGAAGTTAATCTTTTTTTATTTTGATATATTTCTTAGAAACTATAAATTAAAATAAAAAACTACATCTTTTTACTTATATTAAGTTATAAGATGTAGTAATTGTAATTATTTAAAATATTTTAATCTTTTTGAAATTTCAGAAGAAGATTTTTTCATTTCAGAAATTAAAAAATTAGTTTTTTCTTGAGTTAAATCATCAGAAAAACAAGGACAACTGATAGCAGCAATAATTTTATTTGTTTCAGTTAAAATTGGGACAGCAACAGCTTTAATTTCTTCTGAATGTTCCATATTGTCAAAAGAAAGTTTATTAATATTAATTTTAAAAAGTTCTTTTTTCAATTCTTCTCTATCAGTAATTGTATTCTCTGTATATTTTGGTAAAATAGGTGGAAGTAATTTATTTAATCTACTTTCACTAAGTTGACAAATTAAAATTTTACTAGCAGCACCTGCATGTAAAGGATAAATAGAATTTTCGTTTACTGAAACTTTAATTAAATCACCACTGACAATTTTTGCTATGCACCTAATTACATTATCATCTAATACACTTAATTTAAAAGTTTCTTTAAATTTTAAAGAAAGCTCTTCTAAATATGGGTGAGCTATATTTTTTATTAAGGTATATTTATCATTTTTATTTGAAAAAATAGAAAATTTTTCTCCAAGAGAATATAGATGGTCTTCAAAATTTAAATAATTTAATTCTGTTAATACAGATAATAATCTATGAGTAGTAGCTTTAGGTATATTTAATTCTTTTGAAATAGTAGCTTGATTTGCTTTTTCCTTATTATATAAAAAATCAAAAATTTTATCAGCCTTTTCAATGGCAGGAACTTTTTTTTCTGTAATAACTCTCTCTTTCAATTATATCACCTCTTATTTTTTTATATTATACAATATAATTTTTAAATATAAAACTTATTTTTATCTTTCTTTATTAAATAGAAAAATAAAATATGATATAATAAAAAATAAAAAAATATTGGAGAAACTTATGGAAAATAATTATGAAATAATTTTTGAAAAAGTAGAAAATTTAGAGAATTTAACTCCTAAAGAAAAGAAGAATCTTCTATCTTTAGGAATTTTAACATTAAAAGATTTGATTTATTATTTTCCTAGAGCCTATGATGATAGAACAAATATAAAAAAAATAGAAGAGTTAAGAGGAAATGAATATGTGGTATTAAAAGTACAATTTTTAACTATAACAAATCCATATCTTCCCTCAAGAGTAAAAATGACTAAAGCAAGAGCTACAGATGGAACTGGAGTTATAGATGTAGTTTGGTTTCAAATGCCTTATCTAGCAAAAACTTTAAAAGTTGGAGAAGAGTATATACTGATAGGTCAAGTAAAACCTGGATATAATTTTCAAATGACAAATCCAGAATATAAAAAAGTATCCAATCAACAGGAAGTTTCAAAGGGAGAAATATTACCTATATATAGTACAACAAAAGCATTTACTCAAAATTCTTTAAGAAAAATTTTAAAAAAAATATTAAATAATTATTCAAAATATTTTTATGAAAATATTCCAAATGAAATTGTAGAAAAATATAAAATTTTAGATAGAAAATCTGCTTTGAAAGAAATTCATTTTCCAGAAAATAAAAAATTATTAGAAGAAGGAAAAAGAAGATTTGCTATAGAAGAATTATTAGTATTAGAAATGGGAATTTTACAGAATAAATATGTATCTGGAAATTTACATGAAAGAAATTATAAGTTAAAAGATAATAGAAATTTAGTAAAAAATTATCTTGAAAATTTAGGTTTTCAATTGACAAAAGCTCAGAAAAAAGTTATTACAGAAATATATAAAGAATTAAATGAGGGAATATATATAAATAGGCTTATACAAGGTGATGTTGGAAGTGGAAAAACTATAGTAGCAATGGTTTTATTATTATATATAATAGAAAATAATTATCAAGGTGTAATAATGGCTCCAACAGAAATATTAGCTACACAACATTATCTTTCTGTAAAAGAAGAATTTGAAAATTTAGGAGTGAGGGTAGATTTATTAACTGGTAGTGTAAAAGGCAAGAAAAAAGAAAAATTACTTGAAGATATAAAAAATGGAGAAGCTCAACTTTTAATAGGAACTCATGCTTTAATTGAAGATAATGTAGAATTTAAAAATTTAGGATTAATAGTAATAGATGAACAACATAGATTTGGAGTTGTACAAAGAAAAAAATTAAGAGATAAAGGAATTTTGTCTAATTTATTAGTAATGAGTGCTACTCCAATTCCAAGGTCTTTAGCTTTAAGTATATATGGAGATTTAGATGTATCCATAATAGATGAATTACCACCAGGAAGAAAACCTATAAAAACTAAATGGATAAATAATGATAGTGATTTACAAAAAGTTTATGAGTTTATTGAAAAAAAATTAAAAGAGGGAAGACAAAGTTATTTTATAGTACCATTAATAGAAGACAGTGATAAAATTTCAGCAAAATCTGTTGAAGAATATAGAGTAGAAATAGAAAATATATTTTTTAATAGAAAAATAGGAATTCTTCATGGAAAAATGAAAAATCAAGAAAAAGATGAAATAATGAAACAATTTAAAAATAAAGAGATAGATATTTTACTTTCTACAACAGTAGTAGAAGTTGGGGTAAATGTGCCTAATGCAAGTATTATTACAATTATTAATGCAGAAAGATTTGGATTATCTTCATTGCATCAATTGAGAGGAAGGGTTGGAAGAGGAGAGTATCAATCTTATTGTTTCTTAATTTCTAATAGTGATAATGATAATACTAAAGCTAGAATGAGAATAATGGAAAAAACAAATGATGGTTTTGAAATAGCTGAAGAAGATTTAAGGCTTAGAAAAGCTGGAGAAATATTTGGTGTAAAACAATCTGGTTTTAGTGATTTAAAATTTATAGATATAACTCAAGATGTTAAAACTATAAAACTTGTAAAAGAAATTTGTTTAGATTATTTAAATAAAAATAATGGAAAAATAAATAACGAATATTTATCAAGAGATATTTTAGATAAATTTAAAGAAAGTATTTAAAAAACTTTTAAAAAATAAAAAAGTATGATAGAATGAAGAGTACAATTTGAAGAAATTTTAAGGAGGAAAGAGGGAATAATGAGATTTAGTAAATATTATATAAAAACTCTAAAAGAAACCCCAAAAGAAGCAGAAATAGTAAGTCACAAACTATTACTTAGAGCAGGAATGATAAAAAAATTGGCTAGTGGAGTTTATACTTATTTACCAATGGGATATAGAACTCTTAGAAAAGTAGAAAATATTGTAAGAGAAGAGATGAATAAAGCAGGGGCTGTAGAGTTATTTATGCCTGTATTACAACCAGCTGAAATATGGCAAGAGTCAGGAAGATGGGATGTAATGGGTGCTGAAATGATTAGACTTAAAGATAGACATGAAAGAGATTTTGTGTTAGGACCTACTCATGAAGAAGTAATAACTGATATTGTTAGAAGTGATATCTTTTCATATAAAGCATTACCAATAAATTTATATCAAATACAAACTAAATTTAGAGATGAAAGAAGACCTAGATTTGGACTTATGAGAGGAAGAGAATTCCTTATGAAAGATGGATATTCTTTTTCAGTAGATAGAGAAGGACTTGATAAAGAATTTGATAATATGCAACAAGCTTATTCAAAAATATTCTCAAGATGTGGATTAGATTTTAGAATAGTTGATGCTGATTCAGGGGCAATTGGTGGTAGTGGTTCAAAAGAATTCCATGTTATGGCAAACTCAGGAGAAGATGAATTAATTTTCTGTGATTCTTGTCATTATGGAGCAAATGTAGAAAAAGCTACAAATGTAATAACAAATCTTCCTAAAGAAGAATTAAAAGAACCAGTATTAGTTCCAACTCCAAATATTGCAAAGATAGAAGATGTTGTAAAAAGTTTAGAAGTAGAAATAGAAAGAACAGTTAAAGCTATAATGTATAAAGATGTAGTTAATGATAAACCTTATATGGTATTAATAAGAGGGGATATAGAAGTTAACGAAGTTAAAGTAAAAAATCTTATAGATACAATAGATATAGTTATGTTAACTGATGAAGAAATTCAAAAATTAGGATTATTTAAAGGATTCATAGGACCATATGGATTAGATTTAAAATCAAAAGGAATAACAGTTATAGCTGATGAGTCTGTAATAAATATTCCTAACCACACAGCTGGAGGAAATCAAAAAGATACTCACTATTTAAATGTAAATTATGGAAGAGATTATACAGCTGATATAGTAGCTGATGTAAGAAAAGTTAAAGAAGGAGATATCTGTTCAATCTGTGGAAAACCTTTAAGAGTAGCAAGAGGAATAGAATGTGGACATATATTTAAATTAGGTAAAAAATACTCTACTCCAATGCATGCAGTTGTATTAGATGAAAATGGAAAAGAAGTTGTTATGGAAATGGGATGTTATGGAATAGGAATTTCTAGAACAATGTCAGCTGCTATTGAGCAAAATAATGATGAAAATGGTATTATTTGGTCAACAGCAATTGCTCCATTTATAGTAGATGTAATAGCAACTAATATGAAAGATGAAGCTCAAGTTTCTTTAGCTGAAGAGTTACATAATTTATTAGAAGAAAATGGAATAGAAACTATTTATGATGATAGAAATGAAAGAGCTGGTTTCAAATTTAAAGATGCTGACTTAATTGGATTCCCATTTAAAGTAGTTTGTGGTAAAAAATCTTCTGAAGGAATTGTTGAATTAAAAATAAGAAGAACAAACGAGACTATTGAAATTGAAAAATCAAAAGTAGTTGAAACTGTAAAAGAATTAATGAAAAAATACTAATTAAAGAGAACGACTTTTTAGTCGTTCTTTTTAGAAAATAGAAAAATAAGTAATCAATATAGGAGGATAAAATGATAGGTGGAAATATCCAAGGAGTTAAAGATTATTTATTAAAAGAACTTGAAAATTTATTTGAAGAAAAAATAGAAAAAGGAAAATTTTTAAGAGAAGATATTATTTTAAAAATTGTAGAAATTAGTACTTTAATAAATAAAGAAATTAGTATAGCAATAGATAGAAATGGAAAAATTTTAGATATCAATATAGGGGATAGTGGAAGTGCTACTTTACCAAAAGTAGAGTATAAAGAAAGAAAACTTTGTGGAATAAGAATTATTCATACTCACCCAAATGGAAATCCAAAACTTTCAGATGTAGATATCTCAGCACTTATAGAATTAAAATTAGATGCTATTTCAGCTGTTGGAATTAATAAAGATGGAAAGATAAATGGAATTTCAATGGGATTTTGTAAAGTTCAAGACAATAATATTTTACATGAAGAGTATTTATCTAAAAATCTTTCTACTGTAGAAGATTATAATTATTTAGCTAAAGTTCAAGAAATTGAAAAAGAGTTAAGAGCTAGAAATATAGATGAAGATTATAAAGAATATGCTATTTTAGTTGGAAGAGAGAGTCAAGAAAGTTTAGATGAGTTAAAAGAACTTGCTAGTGCTTGTGATATAGAAACAGTACATATGATATTACAAAAAGGAAGTAAAATAGATAAAAGTTTTTATATTGGAAGTGGAAAAGTAATAGAACTTGCTAGAGCTAAACAAATTAGGGCAGCTAATTTAATAATATTTGATGAAGAGTTATCAGGAATACAAATAAGAAACTTAGAAGATAATATAGGGTGTAGAGTAATTGATAGAACATCTTTGATATTAGAAATTTTTGCAAGAAGAGCTAGAACAAAAGAAGCAAAAATTCAAGTGAAATTAGCTGAATTAAAATATAAAGGAACAAGATTAATAGGTTTTGGAACTGAGTTATCTAGAATTGGTGGAGGTTTAGGAAATAGAGGGCTTGGAGAAACAAAACTAGAGTTAGATAGAAGAAAAATAAAAGATGAAATATCTAATTTGAAAACAGAATTAGAAAAAATAAAAAAAATTAGAGGAACTCAAAGAGAAAAAAGAGAAAAATCTAATATGGGAAAAATTTCTTTAGTAGGTTATACAAATGTTGGAAAATCTACTCTTAGAAACTTAATTGTAAAAAATTATTGTAAAGACAATAGTAATAAAACAGAAGATGTTTTTGCTGAAAATATGTTATTTGCTACTTTAGATACTACAGTTAGAGTTGTAGAATTAAAAGATAAAAAAGAGGTTGCTGTGATAGATACAGTTGGTTTTATTAGAAAACTTCCACATGACTTAGTAGAAGCTTTTAAATCTACATTAGAAGAAGTAATTTTTTCTGATATATTAATACATGTAGTAGACTCATCAAGTGAAAATTTATTTAAAGAAATTTCTGTTGTAGAGGGAGTTCTTAAAGAACTTGGTTGTGAGGATAAGCCAACAATATTGGCTCTTAATAAAACAGATAAAATAAGTGAAGAAAAATTGTTGGAGATAGAGGAAAAATTATCAGCTTATGAAACAGTGAGAATAAGTGCAAAAGAGAATATAAATGTAGATTTATTATTAGAAAAAGCAATAGAAAAATTACCAGAAGATTTAAGAAAAATAGAATATATAATTCCTTATACAGATACTTCTGTATCAGCATATATTCATAATAATAGTTCTGTTTTATCAGAAGAATATCAAAATGAAGGAATATATATAGTTGCTATGGTAGATGAAAAAGTGTATAATAAATGTAGAAAGTATGAAAAATAAAGAATAATAAAATTTTTAGTAATAGTCCAAAAATATTCTTGAATAAAAAAGAAAAATGTGATATAATCTCTAAAATTGTGAAAAAACAAAAGGAGGGTATTGAAAACATAATGAAAGGACTTATAAAAAATTTTTCAAAATTTTTTTATAAAGAAAATCTTTTAAATCTTTTTATTTTTCAATACACCATTTATAATTATTTTAATATTTCAAGGAATAGGAATTACTAAAATTGTAATTTTTATTCCTTTTTTTATGAAAGGGGATAGCTGTGAGAAACTTTATTTCAATGAAAGAATTTGACAGAGAGGAAATTTTAGAAATCTTAAAAAGAGCTGAAGAATTAGAGAAAGACCCAAAACAGGAGTTAATTCATAATAAAATAGCTGCGACTCTTTTCTTTGAGCCTTCTACAAGAACAAGATTATCTTTTACATCAGCTTGTTTTAGAATAGGAGCGAAAGTTTTAGGGTTTGATAGTCCAGATGCTACTTCTTTAAAAAAAGGAGAAAGTTTAAGAGACACTATAAAAATGATAAATGGATATTCTGATATTGTAATAATGAGACATTTAAGAGATGGGGCAGCAAAATTTGCTGGAGATGTATCTGATATACCTATTATAAATGCTGGAGATGGGGCTAATGAACATCCTAGTCAAACTCTTTTAGATTTATATACAATAAAAAAAGAATTTGGAACTCTTGATGGATTAGTTACAGCTTTCGTAGGAGATTTAAAATATGGAAGAACAGTACACTCACTAGCAAAGGCTCTTTCAAAATTTCAATGTAAAAAATTCTATTTTGTAGCACCAGATGAGTTACAAATTACAAAAGAAATAATAGATGAGCTAGAAGAAAAAGGAATAGAATATGAATTAGTTGATGATTATAAAGAAATATTAAAAGAAGTAGATGTTCTTTATATGACTAGAATTCAAAGAGAAAGATTTGAGAAACCTGAATTATACGAAAAATTAAAAGATGTATATATTATTTCAAAAGATACAATTCTTGGAAAATGTAAAGAAAATATGATAATTTTACATCCATTACCAAGAGTAAATGAAATAAATATAGATTTAGATGATACAAAACATGCTTTATATTTCAAGCAAGCTAAAAATGGAGTTCCTATTAGAGAAGCAATGATAGGAATAGCTCTTGATAAATTAAATATAAATTACAAAGAAAAAGAAAAAAATGAAATAATTTTTTCAAAAGAACAAGTTTGTGAAAATCATAATTGTATAACAAAATTTGAGCAAACAGATAATAAGATAGAAATAATAAATGGTAAAAAATTCTGTTATTATTGTGGAAGAGAGATAAAAAAATAGGAGGAGAATATGTTTTTAGAAGATTGCAAAGTTTTAGAAAATAAGCAAGTTTTTGGTACTTATTATCTAATGAAATTAAAAGGAGAGAAGTCTATCAATGTAGCAAAAGCTGGACAGTTTTATATGTTACAATGTAAAGGGCAAGGAACAATCCTTAGAAGACCTATAAGTTTACACTACATTAATAAATCAGAAAATATTTTAGAATTTTATTATGAAGTAAAAGGATTAGGAACAAAAGAGTTTGCAAATTTAAAAGAAGGAGATACTTTAAATATCCAAGGACCATTAGGAAATGGATTTACAACTGATATTGAAAACAAAACAATAGTAGTTGTTGGTGGTGGAATGGGAATAGCTCCTACAAAACTTCTAGTAGAAAGATTAAAAGAAAATGGAAATAAAGTAATCTATATTTGTGGTGGAAGAAATAAAGGTGCTTTAGAAATAATAAAAAATATAAATCTTGAAGGAATAGAAACATATATAACTACAGATGATGGTTCTTTAGGAATTAAAGGAAATGTAACTATGCCACTAAGAACTTTATTAGAAAAAGGTGGAATAGATGGAGTTTATACTTGTGGACCTCATAAAATGTTAGAATTTGTAGGAAAAACTGCTCAAGAATTTGGAGTTTATTGTGAAGTTTCATTAGAAGAGAGAATGGCTTGTGGAGTAAAAGCTTGTGTAGGATGTTCAATCTTAACTAATGAAGGAATGAAAAAAGTTTGTCATGATGGACCTGTTTTTGATAGCAGAGTGATAATAGATATTAATCCAAAAAATCTAGAACCATGTGGATGTAAATAAGGGAGGAAATAGAATGAGTAATAAGTTAAAAGTTAACTTTTTAGGAGTTGAATTTGATAATCCAATTCTTACATCTTCTGGATGTTTTGGTTTTGGATTAGAATATAAAGATTATTTTAATCCTAATGAATTAGGTGGAATTGTATTAAAAGGTCTTACTTTAGAACCAAGAACAGGAAATATGGGACCAAGAATAGCTGAAACACCTAGTGGAATTTTAAACTGTGTTGGACTTGAAAATCCTGGAATAGATGTATTTGAAAAAGAGATAATTCCAAAATTAAAAAAAGAAGGAGTTACAACAAATTTAATTGCTAATATAAACGGAAGTACAGTAGAACAATATGTTGAAATAGCAAAAAGAGTAAATGAGATAGAAGAAATAGCTTTAGTTGAATTAAATATTTCTTGTCCAAATGTAAAAGATGGAGGAATGGCTTTTGGAGCTAATCCAGAAGTAGCAGGAAGAACAACTAGAGAAGTTAAAAAAGTTTTAACAAAAAAACCATTAATAGTAAAACTTTCTCCAAATGTAACTAATATAGTAGAAATTGCTAAAATAGTAGAAGCTAACGGAGCTGATGCTATATCAATGATAAATACTCTTTTAGGTATGAGAATAGATATAAAAACAGGAAAACCAATTTTAGGAAATATTATGGGTGGAATGTCTGGACCAGCAGTAAGACCAATAGCTGTAAGAATGGTATATCAAGTGGCTCAAAATGTAAATATTCCTATAGTTGGAATGGGAGGAATAAATTCTTGGGAAGATGCTATAGAATTTATTATGGCTGGAGCAACTATGGTATCTATAGGAACAGGAATATTCCCTAATCCAATGTTACCTGTTGAGGTAAAAGAAGGATTAGAAAAATATGTAGAAGAAAATAATTTAGAAAATTTACAAGATATAAGAGGAATAGCTTTTAGAAAATAATAAAATTAAAATAAAGTTTAAGGAGAGATAAAAATGATAAATGCAAAAGATAGATTAATAATAGCTTTAGATTTTCCTACAATGGATAAAGCAGTTGAATTAGTAGAAAAATTAGGAGATACAGCTTCTTTCTATAAAGTTGGTCTTGAATTATTTTTAAATTCTAAAGGAAAAATGGTAGAGTATTTAGCTGAAAAAGGTAAAAAAATATTTTTAGATTTAAAATTCCACGATATTCCTAATACTACAGCTATGGCTTCTGTATTTGCTGCTAAAGAAAATGTATTTATGTTTAATGTACATGCTTCAGGTGGTAAAAAAATGATGGCTAAAGTAGTTGAAGAAGCTAAAAAAATAAATGATAAATCTTTATTAATAGCTGTAACTATTCTTACAAGTTTATCAGAAGAAGAAGTAAAAGAAACATTTATGACTGAAGTAAGTATAAAAGAATTAGCTATGAATTTAGCAAGACTTACAAAAGAAGCTGGAATGGACGGAGTAGTTTGTTCTCCATGGGAAGCTAAATATATAAAAGAAGCTTTAGGAAAAGAATTTAAAACTGTATGTCCAGGAGTAAGACCAGCTTGGTCAGCTACTAACGACCAAACAAGAATAATGACTCCAAAAGATGCTATGTTAAATGGTTGTGATTTCTTAGTAGTTGGAAGACCTATAACAAAAAATGAAGACCCAGTAAATGCTACAAAAATGGTAATAGCTGAAATAGAAGAAGGATTAAAAGAGGGAAATCTATGCTAATAAAAAATGGATTAGTAGTTGTTGATGGAGAAATAAAATTTAAAGATATATTAATAGAAAATGAAAAAATTGTTGAAATTTCTGATGAAATTATAAAAGATGGAGAAGAAATTTTAGATGCAAAAGGTCATTATATAATCCCAGGAATAATAGATCCTCATGTACATATGAGAGACCCAGGACTTACTCATAAAGAAGATTTTGAAACAGGAAGTAAAGCTTGTGCTAAAGGTGGAGTTACAACTTTCTTTGATATGCCAAATACAATTCCTAATACAATAACAGAAGAAGAACTTTTGAAAAAGAAAAAAGATGCTATTGGAAGAAGTTATGTTGATTATGGATTTTATTTTGGTGGAAGTAAACTAGATAATAGTACAGAAGTAGAAAAAGTTAAAGATTTAGTGGTAGCTACAAAAGTTTTTATGAATGTTTCAACAGGAAATATGTTAGTAGAGGATGAAAAAATATTAGAAAATATTTTTAGAGCTTCTAAATTAGTGGGAGTACACGCAGAAGGTGAAATGGTACAAAAAGCTATAGAACTTTCTGAAAAAACAGGAACTCCTGTATATCTTTGTCATTTATCTACAAAAGAAGAAGTAGAAATGGTAAGAGAAGGAAAGAAAAAAGGATTAAAAATATATGGAGAAGTTACACCACACCATTTATTTTTAAATGAAAAAGATGTTTTAAAAAATTCTCTTTTAAGAATGAAACCTGAATTAAAAACAAAAGAAGACAATGAGGCTTTATGGGAAGGAATAATAGATGGAACTATTGATACAATAGGAACAGACCATGCTCCTCATAGATTAGAAGAAAAATTAGAAAAATTAACTTTTGGAATACCAGGAGTTGAGCATTCTTTAGAAATGATGTTAAAAGGTGTAGCTGGTGGAAGAATTACTTTAAATGATTTAACTAAAATAATGAGTGAAAATACTGCAAAAATATTTGGTATAAAAAATAAAGGAAAATTAGAAATTGGATATGATGCAGATTTAGTAATTATTAATTTAGAAACAACAGAAAGAATAAAAAAAGAAGAAGTTGTATCTAAATGTGGATGGACACCTTATGATGGATTCTTAAAAGGTGGAGAAGTTCTTACTACAATTGTAAGAGGAAATGTAGTGTATAATAATAAAAAATTTATTAATAAAAAAATTGGTAAGGAAGTGATGTAAAAGATGGATAGAGCAAGAGGAGTAGCACATTCATTATTATCTGTAGGAGCTGTAAAATTAAATGTAGGACAACCATTTACATTTGTATCTGGAATAAAAAGTCCAATATATTGTGACAATAGAAAAATGATAGGTTATCCAGAAGAAAGAAAAGTTGTAGTTGATGGATTTATAGAAGTTTTAAAAGAAAAAGAATTTGATGTAATAGCTGGTACAGCAACAGCTGGAATTCCTTGGGCTGCTTTTATAGCTGAAAGATTAAATGTTCCAATGGCATATATTCGTTCTGAGAAAAAAGACCACGGAGCTGGAAGACAAATTGAAGGAGCAGACTTTGAAGGAAAAAAAGTAATCGTTATAGAAGACTTAATTTCTACAGGAGGAAGCTCTATAAAAGCTGTTCAAGCTGCTAAAGAAGCTGGAGCTACAGAAGTTGAAGTTGTAGCAATATTCTCATATCAATTTACAAAAGCTGAAGAAAACTTTGCTAATGCTGGAGTAAAATTAACAAACATATCAGATTTTACAACTTTAATAGGATTAGCAACAGAACAAAAATACTTAACAGAAGAAGAAAAAGAAATAGCTTTAAAATGGAATAAATCACCTAATACTTGGGGTGTATAAAAAATTATTAGTTAATAGGTCAGATTATCTGACCTATTTTTTTATGAAAAAATTTATGATATAATTTATAAAAATTATTATGGAGAAAAAAATGTTTTATATTGTTAAAATAGTATCACTTTTAATATTTTCACCTTTAATATTTATTTTAGGATTTATAATATTTGGAATTTTATTTTTAAAAAATAAAAAAATAAAATTAGGAATATTTTCTTTTTTATTGGGAACTGTTTTATATTTATTTTCTTGTGATTTCTTCATATCTAAACCTATAATTTATCTTGAAAAACAAAATGTAAATTTGGAATATAAAATTGAAGATATGGATAGTTATATACTTCTTTGTGGTGGAATAAGAAGTAATACTTTAATGGGAATAATACCAGGACAAGAAGCAGTAGAAAGAATTATTACAGTAGCTAAACTTTATAACAAAAATCCTAAACCAATATATATTACAGGTGGGAAAGTATTAGAAAAAGCAGTGAGTGAAAGTTCTATATATAAAAAAGAATTAATTGATTTAGGAATACCAGAAAAGGATATTATATTAGAAGAAGATAGCAGAAATACTAAAGAAAATGGAATTTATACTAAAAAACTTATGAAAAAAATGAACATAAAAGAGGAATACTTGTAACTTCAGCTATTCATATGAAAAGAAGTATGGAAGTTTTTAAAGATAAGGAGATTGAATTTTATCCATATCCTTGTAATTTTTATGGAATTACTAAGAATAGAGGGATTCAAAGTTATATACCAAATTATCTAAATTTAAAAAATTTTAATTCTACTTTATGGGAATATTTTGGAATTATTTATTATAGATTGAGATATAAAGGAGAATAATGATAAGAGAATTTAGAAAAATTGACTTAGATGAGATTATGCAAATTTGGTTAGAAACAAATATAAAAACACATAATTTTATAAGTAAAAAATATTGGGAAAATAATTATTCTTTAGTGAAAGAAATAATTCCTAAGAGCAAAGTATATGTTTTTGAAGAAAATAATAAAATAAAGGGATTTCTTGGAATAGTTGAAGAGAATTATATTGCTGGAATTTTTGTAAAAGAGGAATTTCAAAATCAAGGAATAGAAAAAAAATTAATTGATTTTATAAAAAGTAAAAAAGAAAATTTGTTTTTAAATGTTTATGACAAAAATATTAGAGCTAAGAAATTTTATTTTTCTAATGATTTTAAAATATTGAAAGAGATAAAAGATAATGAATTTAAAGAAAAAGAATTTTTATTAGAATGGAAAAAATAAAAAATACAGGACTTTTTATTTTTAAAAAGGCCTGTATTTTAAATTATAAATTAATTATTTTTAAATTTTATATATTCATCAATAGCTTTGGCAGCTTTTTTTCCAGCTCCCATAGCAAGAATTACAGTAGCAGCTCCAGATACAGCATCTCCACCAGCAAATACTCCTTCTCTACTAGTTTGTCCATTATCATCAGCTACAATACATTTCCATTTATTAATATCAAGATTTTTTGTAGTAGATGAGATTAATGGATTAGGAGAAGTTCCAAGAGCCATTATAACAGTATCAACATCCATTATAAAATCAGAATTTTCTAACTCAATAAAAGAAGCTCTACCTGATGAATCTTTTTCACCAAGAGTAGTTTTGATACATCTCATACCAATGACTTCTCCTTTTTCATTTCCTAAAATTTCTTTTGGAAGAGTAAGAGCATCAATTATAATTCCCTCTTCTTTGGCATGATGTACTTCTTCTAATCTAGCTGGAAAATCTTTTTCACTTCTTCTATAAACAATATGAGCTTCAGCTCCTAATCTTTTGGCTGTTCTAACGGCGTCCATAGCTACATTTCCTCCACCAATAACAGCAACTTTTTTTCCTACTTTAATAGGAGTTTCATATTCATCAAGATATCCTTTCATAAGATTTACTCTTGTTAAAAATTCATTGGCTGAAAGAACACCATTTAAATTTTCTCCAGGAATATTCATAAATTTAGGAAGTCCAGCTCCACTTCCAATAAATACAGCTTCAAATCCCTCTTCATCTAATAATTTATCAATAAGTTTAGTTTTTCCTATAATTTCATTTGTTTTAAAAGTAACACCTAATTTTTTGATATTATCTATTTCTTTTTGAACAACTTCATCTTTAGGTAATCTAAATTCTGGGATACCATAAGTTAAAACTCCTCCAGTTTTATGCAAAGCTTCAAAAATAGTTACATCATATCCCATTTTTGCTAAATCTCCAGCTACAGTAAGTCCAGCTGGACCACTTCCAATAACAGCTACTTTATGGTTATTTTTTTTAGAAATTTGAATTTCAAAACTATTTTTTAATAAGTAATCTCCAACAAATTTTTCAAGTTTTCCAATAGCTACAGCTTCACCTTTTATACCTAAAATACATTTTCCTTCACATTGAGTTTCCTGAGGACAAACTCTACCACAAACAGCAGGAAGAGAGGTATATTTCATTAAAATTTTTCCAGCTTCATCAATATTTCCTTTTTTAATCTCTTGAATAAAAGCAGGAATATCTATACTAACAGGACATCCTTGCATACAAAGAGGATTTTTACAATTTAAACATCTACTAGCTTCTTTTTGAGCCTCTTCTAAAGTGTACCCAAAAGTAACTTCTTTAAAATTTGTAGCCCTTATTATAGGATTTTGTTCTCTTACGGGAACTCTTTTATTTTTTGGAAGATTTTCAAGAGAAGTATACTCTTCTTCATGATTATCAATTGGACAATCTTTAGCTGAATGAGTATCTCCATCATTTTCTTTAAGTAAAGCTCTTCCTTCTTCTGTTTTATACATCATTTGTCTTCTCATTGCTTCATCAAAATCAACTAAATGTCCATCAAATTCAGGTCCATCTACACAAGCAAACTTTATTTTATCTCCAATTCTTACACGACAAGCTCCACACATTCCTGTTCCGTCAACCATTAGAGGATTAAGACTTACAGTAGTTTTTATATTATATTCTTTTGTTTTTAAACAAACAAACTTCATCATAATCATAGGACCAATAGCAACAACACAATCATATTTTTTACCCTGATTTTTTATTAAATCATCAATAACATCAGTTACTAAACCATGATATCCATAACTTCCATCATCAGTAGTAATATAAAGATTTTCTGCTACAGCTTTCATTTCTTTTTCAAGAATTAAAAGATTTTTAGTTTTTGCTCCAATTATAACATCAGCTTTAAGTCCATTTTCATGGAACCATTTAACTTGAGGATAAACAGGAGCAGTTCCAACTCCGCCAGCTACAAAAAGAACTTTTTTATTTTTTAAATTTTCTAAATTCTCATGAAGAAATTCACTTTCTACTCCTAATGGTCCAACTACATCTTGGAAGAAATCTCCTTCATCTAAAGTTCCAATATCTTTTGTGCTTTTTCCTAAAACAAAAAATACAATAGTGACAGTTCCATTTTTTCTATCGTAGTCACATATAGTAAGAGGAATTCTTTCTCCAAACTCATCTTTTTTAACAATTAAAAACTGCCCTGGTTTAGCTGCTAAGGCTAAATCTTTAGCTTCTATATTCATAAGACAAATTTTTTCACTAAGCCACTCTTTTTTTAATATTTTATACATAGATTTTCACCTCTTTATGGAAATTAAATTTGTTTATTTTCTTTATTTATAGATAATAAAGCTAATTTTGTAAATTCAGAAATAATATAAGGTTTCTGAGTATTTTTTTTGTAAGCAATAAAAAATTCTCTTTGGCTATAAGAATTTCTTATTTTATAATATACAACTCCTTCTAATTTTTCTACAGAACCAGGAACAAAGCCAACACCTAAATTTTTAGAAACTAATGAGTTTACAGTTTCAAAATCTTTTGTTTCTAAAATACAATTTAGATTAAAATTTAAAGATTCACAAATTTTATCTATATTTTTTCTAGCTTTTATTCCTTTCATAAGTAAGATAAAGTTTTCATCTTTAAAAGAAGATAAGTCTATAAATTCATCTTTTATATTTGATGTAATAGGATTTGTTTTAGGAACTGCTAATAAAATATCTTCAGTAACAATCTTTTTATAAATAAGTTTTGGATTAAAATCCACAAAAGCAGATATTACTAAATCAACTTCATCTTCTAATAATATTTTCTCAAGATTATAAGGAGAATCTTCTATTATTTTTATTTGAACATCTGGAAATAGTTTTCTAAATTCAGGAATAATTTTTGGTAAAAAATATCTTCCATAAAACTGAAAAACTCCTATACCTAAAGTTCTTTTTTTACAACTGGATAAGCCTTCTAATTTTTCTTTTAAAATTTTGACCTCTGATATGATTTTTTCACTTTCTTTTAAAAAAAATTCTCCAGCATATGTAAGGGAGACTCCTTTACTAGTTCTTCTAAAAAGTTGAAGTCCTAATTCATCTTCTAGTTTATTAATGGATTGACTTAATGCTGATTGACTAATAAAAAGATGTTCTGCTGCTTTAGAAAAATTTTTAAATTGTGCTATATAAAAAACATATTCCATATCTTTTAAAGTCATAAATACTCCTTAAAATTTATTATAAGTTTTTCTAATAGTAGTATTATAAATTAATATTTCAAAAAAAGCAAATTTATTGTTATAATTATTTTATCAAAAGATAGGTATTAAAAGTATTAAGTATTTACCATCTTGTTTCCTTAAACTTATATTATAAAAAATAAAACAGATTGTTAGCCCCTCTCTGTTTTATTTTTTTATATTAAATAATGAATGAGATTAAAAATCAAGTTTTATATTAAAAAAAGTTTTTATATATGGAATTTTTTTTAAACAGTAATAAATATTATTGTAGAAATAAAATATAAAAATTTTCATATAAGGAAAAAAGAAAAAGAATAAATCTTGACGAAAGTTTTTAAGAAATATATACTATTTAATAAGAAAGATTTCATAATAAAAAATTTGAGGAGGGGTAAATAATGATGAATTTTAATTATTACACACCAACTAAAGTTATTTTTGGAAAAAATGAAGAAAATAATGTAGGAAAATTTGTTTCAGATTTTGGAGGAAAAAAAGTTTTAATTCACTATGGGGGAGGAAGTGCTGTTAGAAGTGGATTAATAGATAAAGTAAAGAAATCTTTAGAAGAATCAGGAATAGAATATGTTGAATTAGGAGGAGTAAAACCAAATCCAAGATTATCATTAATATATGAAGGAATAAAATTGTCAAAAGAAAATGGAGTAGATTTTATATTAGCAGTTGGAGGAGGAAGTGTAATTGACTCTGCCAAAGGTATAGGATATGGAATATCTAATCCTGAAATAAAAGATGTATGGGATTTATATCTAGGAAAAGAAAAGGCTAATACTTGTGCTCCTATTGGAGTTGTTTTAACAATAGCAGCTGCTGGAAGTGAAATGAGTGGAGGAAGTGTTGTAACAAATGAAGATGGACAAGTAAAAAGGTCATATAATACAGACTATTCAAGACCTAAATTTGCTATAATGAATCCAGAAATTACTTATACATTACCAGAATATCAAATTTCAAGTGGCTCAGTAGATATAATGATGCATATTCTAGAAAGATATTTTACTCCAGAACCAAACTTAGAAGTTACTGATGAAATTTCTGAAGGAATTTTAAGAACAATGATAAAAAATTCAAGACTTTCATTAGAAAATCCTAAAAATTATGATGCTAGAGCTGAAATAATGTGGTGTGGTTCATTGGCTCATAATGGACTTACAGGTTGTGGTGGAATTGGTGATTGGGCAAGTCATCAATTAGAACATGAGTTAAGTGGAGTTTATGATGTGGCTCACGGAGCTGGATTAGCAGCTGTTTGGGGTTCATGGGCTAGATATGTTTATAAAGAAAATCCTAATAAATTTGCAAGACTTGGAGAAAAAGTTTTTGGAATAGAGAAAATTGAAAATGTTGATAATATGGCTATAAAAACTATAGAAGCTATGGAAAATTTCTTTAGAAGTATAAAAATGCCGATTTCAATAAAAGAATTATTGGATAGAGAAATAACAAATGAAGAGGTTTTAATCTTAGCTGAAAAATGTAGTAATAATGGTCAAAGAACAATAGGAAGTTTTAAAAAATTAGATAAAGAAGATATGAAAAATATTTATTTAATGGCTAGATAAAAATAAAAAATAGTCTTTTCTTTGAATTTAAGGAGAAGACTATTTTTATTTATTGCAAAATATTTTTTTACATGATAAACTAAGTAGAAACCAAAAAATATTACTTGATTAAAGGTGATGAAGATGAATCCAATATTTTTAACAATAGGAAAAATAAAAATAACTTATTATGGACTTATGTATGCTATATCTTTTTTATTAGGAATTGAATTAGGAAAAAGAGCAGCGAAAGAAAAAGGATTTAATCCAGAACTTATAGAAAATTATGCTTTTGTAGCTATGATTTCAGGATTACTTGGTGGAAGAATTTATTATGTACTTTTTAATTTAGATTATTATTTACAATATCCAGAAGATATAGTAGCTGTTTGGAAAGGTGGAATGGCTATTCATGGTGGAATAATAGGTGGAATAATAGGAACTTGTATATATGGATATATAAAAAAAATAAATCCTTTACAATTAGGAGATTTTGCAGCAGGACCATTATTATTAGGACAAGGAATTGGAAGGATAGGAAATCTTATGAATGGAGAAATTTATGGGGTACCTACTTTTACTCCATTAAAATATATTTTTTCTTTAAAACCTAATTTTTATGAATGGTTTAATCAATATAATAGTTTATCAATTTTTGAAAAAGCACAATTTCAAGAAAAAGTTCCATGGGGATTAGTTTTTCCTCTTTCAAGTCCCGCTGGACAAGAATTTCCAAATTTACCATTACATCCAGCAATGTTGTATGAACTTGTTCTTAATTTTTTAGGCTTTATATTTATATGGTTTTTCTTAAGAAAAAAAGACTATCCTGTTGGAGTAGTTTGGTGTTCGTATATTATAATTTATAGTATTATAAGAATATTTGTAAGTTTCTTTAGAGCAGAAGATTTAATGCTTTTAGGTTTTAGAGCTCCTCATGTAGTAAGTTTAATAATGATAATAATAGCAAGTATTTTTATTGTTTTTTTAAACAAAAATAACCAAAGTTTAAAAAAATAAGTCAAAAGAATTGAAGTAATAAATAAAAACTTTTAGGAGGAAAAATGAAAAAAATATTTTTAGGATTATTATTTTTATTATCTTTAATGGGATGTACAAATTCAATGATAAGCAAAAATGAGAATCTTGTAGGGAAACAATATGTATTAGTTCAACAAGCAAAGGATTACCAAATAACTCTTAATTTTGCTGAGAATAATTTCTTTGGTTTTGCAGGGGTAAATAATTATTTTGGTAAATATGAAGTTCAAAATAAGAAAATAACTTTTGGTGCAATAGGAAGAACAATGATGGCAGGACCTCAAGAAATAATGAAAGTAGAAGATGAGTTTTTATCTAAAGTAGAGAAATCTACTTCTTATGAAATTACTAAAGATGAACTTATATTAATGACAGATAAAGGAGAAAAACTTATATTTAAGTTAGTAGAAACTCCTAAAAAATAATAGGCTTTGGAGATGAGAATAAATGAAGAATAAATATTTGATAGTTAGTAAAGAAATATTACCAGATTATTTTGATAAAGTTATAGAAGCAAGAGAATTATTAGAACAGGAAAAAGTTAAAAATATTAGTGAAGCTGTAAAAATAGTAGGAATAAGTAGAAGTACTTATTATAAATATAAAGATTTTGTTTTTCTACCTTCTGATAAGTCACATGGAAGAAAAGCTCTTATTTCAATAACCTTAGAACATACACAAGGGAGTTTATCAAATGTTTTAAATTATATTAGCTCAGTAAATGGAAATATTCTTACAATAAATCAAAATATGCCAATGAATGATGCAGCGACTGTAATTATTTTAATGGAAGTTCTTCATTTAACAATATCAATTGAAGAAACTATAGAAGGAATAAAAAGGCTTTCTAATGTAATAAATTGTAAATTAATGTCAATTGAATAAAAATTTAAAAAAACTGCCAATTTTAATTGGCAGTTTTAAATTTATTATTTTCTAATTAATTCAATAAGTAATTTTGTAGTATTTATTAAGTTATCAATAGTAATTTGTTCAGAAGTTGTATGAACTTTATCCATTCCACAACCTAAATTAACAGCTTTAATTCCTTTTTCTACCATGTTGTTAACATCACTTCCTCCACCACTAACAGCAAGTTCGGGAGTAAGTCCAGCTTTTTCACAAGCTTCTTTAATTTCTTTTATGAAACTATCATCTTCTGTATATTTATATCCAGAATAAGAATGAGTTAATCCTCCTTCAAAAGTTCCACCAAATTTTTCACAAGCTTCTTGGATACATTTCATCATGTGTTCTCCTTGAGCCTTTAATTTATCATTGTCTCTACTACGAGCTTCTCCTAAAATTTTAACTTTTTCAGGAACAATATTAGTAGCATAAGAAGCTTCTATTGTACCAATGTTAGCTGTAGTTTCTTCATCTATACGAAGAAGTTTCATATTAGAAATAGCATGAGCAGCCATTTGAATAGCACTTATTCCCTTCTCAGGAGCAACTCCAGCGTGAGCACTCTTACCTATAAATTCTCCAGTTAATTTTAATTGACCAGGAGCAGCTGTTATTATTTTTCCAGCATCTCCACCACTATCAAGAACAATTCCTTTTTTTGCAGTTATTTTAGAATAGTCTAAATTTTTAGAGCCTTTAAGTCCAATTTCTTCACAAATAGTAAATACAGCTTCTATAGTAGGATATTTTAAATTATTTTCTTTAGCGAAACGAACAGCTTCTAAAATACAAGTAATTCCAGCTTTGTCATCAGAACCTAGTATAGTAGTTCCATCAGATTTTATAATATTTCCTTCAATAATAGGAACAATTCCTTTTCCAGGTTTAACTGTATCCATATGAGCTGACATCAAAATAGGTTCTAAAGATTTATCTCCTTCTATTTTACAGTAAAGGTTTCCAACACTTCCTCCAACTATTTTATATGCCTCATCAAAAGAAACTTCTGCTCCAATTTCTCTAAAATCAGAAGCTACTTTTTCAGCAAAAACTTTTTCTTCTAAACTCTCACTATCTATTTTTACATAATTTATAAAAGTATTAATTAGTCTTTCTTGATTAATCATTAAATCACTCCTTTATAAAAAATTTCTATAAATATTATACTATAAACAAATAATAAAATAAAGCTTTTTTTGAAAATAATGTATTGTTATTAATCAAAAATTATTGAGCTGTAGAAGAAAAATTATTTACAATATTTTTCCATAAATTTTGTTCTTTTAGAATTTTTTCTAAAATTTCTCTAACAGCTCCATCTCCACCATTTTTAGAAGAAATAAAATGAGAAATTTCTATTATTTCAGAAGCAGAATTTTTAGGACAAGCAGAAAATTTACAAAGAGACATAACTTCTAAATCATTTAAATCATCACCAATATAAGCAGTTTCCTCTAAAGTTAAATTATATTTATTTAAAAGTTCTTTTAAAGCCATAATTTTATTGTGACATCCTTGAATAATATCAGTAATTCCTAATTCTTTTCCCCTTCTTTCAACTAAAATAGAAGTTCTTCCAGTAATAATAGCAATTTTTAAACCTTGTTTTATACTTTGAGAAATAGCAAGTCCATCTTTAGCATTGAAAGCTTTCATTTCATTTCCCATATTATCAAGATATATTTTTCCATCAGTTAAAGTTCCATCAACATCAAGAACAATTAATTTTATCATTTAGATAAATCATCTCCTCCCTTAAATTTTATTTTATTATATCATAGAACAATACAAAGTAAAAAAAATTAAATAATTATTATAAAAAATATATTCTTTATGATATAATTTAAAGAAAAAAATAGGTGGAAACTGTGAAAATAGAAAATAAAAGTATTTATTTTGAAAAAAATCAAATTGAAAAAAAAATAAAAAAAGATAGAATTTCAATCGAAACTAAGAGAAAAAGAAGAACAATTTTTACGATAATTTTTTTATTATTGATTATTTCAACTCTTAATTTATATAGTGTAGCTTATTATGAGGAAAATAGTTTTACATTAGGAAAATATTTATTTTTTGTATTTATTGGTGCTTTTAGTTTGATGTTTTTTAATATATTTAATTATAAAATATTTAAAAAAGAAAAAATGATAAAATTTATATATTCAGCATCAATTCTTTTATTGATATTTGTATTTATTGGTGGAAAAGTATTACCAGGAGTAGTAAAAACTATTAATGGGGCAACAGGATGGATTCGTTTAGGACCAATAAATATACAACCAGCGGAGATATTAAAAGTTCCTTTTATAATAATTGAAGCTTATATCTTTTATAAAAAAGAAAATGATTCTATATTTAAATTAATAGGGATAAGTTTTGGGATATTTTTAAGTTTTGCAGGATTTATTATTTTACAAAACGATATGGGAACTGTTATTCATTATTTTGCTATATATTTAGTTATGTTATTTATGAGTGGAATAGATAAAAAAGTTATAATAAAGGTTGTTAGTGGATTTGGAATTTTAGGAATAGTAGGATTAGTTGGACTTTATAAATATGGAAATATTTTTTTTGATGGATATAAAGTAAGAAGAATAACTATGTATATAGATGGATTATTTAACGATGGATATATAGGAAATATTGATATTGGTTATCAAGTAGCTCAATCACTTTTGGCTTTTGGAAATGGAGGTGTATTAGGAGTAGGTTATGGAAATGGAGTTCAAAAATATAGTTATTTACCAGAAATACACACAGATTTTATAATGGCTTTATTAGGTGAAGAAATGGGATTTTTAGGTGTATGTATTATTGTTTTATTTTTCTTTTTATTGTATAATATTATGATAGATATTGGGATAAATTCAAAAGACTTTTTTGGAAAATATTTGGCTATAGGAATTGGTGGTATGATAATGAGTCAAGTATTGATTAATCTTTTTGTAGCAGTAGGGTTACTTCCTGTATTTGGAATTCCAATGCCTTTATTTAGTTATGGAGGAAGTTCAATTTTAACTGTAATGACTTCTATAGGAATAGTTTTAAGTATAAATAATTATACTTCTATTACGTTTGACAAAATATAAAATAAACTGTATAATTATTTCATTGAGTATATGGAGGATTAAAATATAATGGAAATGAAAGATATAATAACTAAAGTAAATTATTTTTCAAAACTTTCAAAAGAAAGAGAACTTACTCCTGATGAAAAAGAAGAAAGAGAAAAATATAGAAAACTTTATTTGGAAAAATTTAGAGCTCAAGTAAGAGGGCACTTAGAAAATATAAAAATAGTAGATGCTAATGAAAAATTAAATTAGGGGGAGCAATGAGTAAAGTAACAGTTAGAGAGCTTTATAGAAGCGAAAAAGAATTATTAGGAAAAGAAGTAGAAATTTCAGGATGGGTCAGAAAATTAAGAGACCAAAAAAACTTTGGATTTATAGAAGTTAATGATGGTTCTTTTTTCAAAGGAATTCAAGTTGTATATGGAGCTGAATTAGAAAACTTTGAAGAAATATCTCACTTATCTATATCTTCAACAATAACAGTAAAAGGAATATTTAAAGAATCAGAAGGAAAAGGACAATCTTCTGAAATAGTTGCAAATTCTGTAGAGATAATTCAGAAAGCAAGTTTAGATTATCCTTTACAAAATAAAAGACAAACATTTGAATATTTAAGAGATATTGCTCATTTAAGACCAAGAACAAATACATTCTCAGCTGTTTTTAGAGTAAGGTCAGTATTAGCTTATGCTATACATAAATTCTTTCAAGAACAAAATTTCGTATATGTTCATACTCCAATAATTACATCTTCAGACTGTGAAGGAGCTGGAGAAATGTTTAGAGTAACAACTCTAGACTTAAATAATCTTCCTAAAAAAGAAGATGGAACAGTTGATGAAACAAAAGACTTTTTTGGAAAAACTACTAGTTTAACAGTTAGTGGACAATTAAATGTAGAAACTTATTGTTCAGCATTTAGAAATGTTTATACATTTGGACCAACTTTTAGAGCTGAAAATTCTAATACTTCAAGACATGCTGCTGAATTCTGGATGATAGAACCAGAAATTGCTTTTGGAGATTTAACAGCTAATATGGATTTAGCAGAAGCAATGGTAAAATATGTAATAAAATATGTAATGGATAATTGTCCTGAAGAAATAGAATTCTTTAATAAATTTATAGAAAAAGGATTAGTTGATAAATTAAATAATGTATTAGATAATGAATTTGCAAGAGTAACTTATACAGAAGCTATAGATATTTTACTTGCTTCTGGAGAAAAATTTGCTTATCCAGTTAAATGGGGAATAGATTTACAAAGTGAACATGAAAGATTTTTAGCAGAAAAACACTTTGGAAAACCTGTTTTCTTAGTAGATTATCCAAAAGAAATAAAAGCATTCTATATGAAACTAAATGCAGATGGAAAAACAGTTAGAGCTATGGATTTATTAGCACCAGGAATTGGAGAGATTATTGGTGGTTCTCAAAGAGAGGATAATTTAGAAGTTTTAGAAAAGAAAATGGATGAATGTGGATTAAATAAAGAAGATTATAAATTCTATCTTGATTTAAGAAGATATGGAAGTTTCCCTCACTCAGGATATGGATTAGGATTTGAAAGAATGTTAATGTATATTACAGGGATGACAAATATCCGTGATGTATTACCATTCCCAAGAACACCAGGAAATGCAGAATTTTAATAAAAACTAAAAATAATTGTGAAAGGAGATAAAATTATGATTAAACTTTTAGTAGTTATAATAGTGATTTTTCTCCTTTTTTATTTAGATAAAATGGATAAGAAAAAAGAAAAAACTTTAAAAAGAAAATTAGAAAGAGTAAAATCTTATAAAGAAGTTGTAAGTTTGGATGATTATGAAAAAATAATAAAAAAATATTCTTTAGAAGAAATTGATGAAAGAGTTAATATTCAAGAAAAATTTATAACTTCAAAACATGTAAATGAAAAGATGAGATATCTTTTAATTACTCCTAAAAATCAAGAGATAAAAAATTTACCTCTAGTATTTTTATTTCATGGAATAAGAGATTATCCAGAAGATTGGATAACTAGAGGAATGTTATTAGAAAATTATTTTGAATTATTAGAAAAAAAACTTATTAAGCCAATGGTATTTATAATTCCAGCAGCAGGATTTAATGGAGAAAGTTGGTATAGTAATTTTTATAAAGATGAGAAACATAAATATGAAAATTATATAATGGATGAATTATATAAAGAAGCTAAAAAAATATCTAATGGAAAAATAGGAATAGCTGGTTTTTCTATGGGAGGGTATGCAGCTTTAAAAATTGGATTAAAACATATTGAAGATTTTCAAATTATTGGAAGCTTTTCAGGAGCAGTAAGTATAATAAGAATGAGCTTAAATAGAAGAGTTATAAGACTTATGAAATATTTATACATACCAAAGATATTTTTTAAAAAAAGTCAAGATAAAATAAACTTTTTAAGAATATTTAGTCCTTGGGGATGGAGAATTTTAAAACAAGACCCATACACAATTATAAAAAAAATGGAACCTGAAAAATTTAAAGGAAAAAGTATCTATATAAGTGTTGGAGAAGAAGATAAAGAACCTTATTTAATGTTGCAACAATGGACAGATATAGTTGGAAGATTAAAAAAATATAATGTGGATTTTCAAGGATATATTTATAAAAATCAATATCATACTTGGAGTTTTATTTCAAAAGATATAGAAAATTTTCTTAAATATTTTAGTAAAAAAATAGATAAAGAGGTGGAAGAATAATGAAAAAAAATTATATAATATTATTACCTATAATTTTTTTATGTTCTTGTACTTCTATAAAATATTATGAACAATATGAATTTTTAATAAAATACGACCAATTAGTGATGAATTTTGATGAAACTTTGGAAAATCCAATAAAGAAATCCCAGTTAAAAAAATTAAATAAAGAATTTAGGTTAATGGAAAGACAATTATATGAAAAAAATGAAAACTTTATAAGAATAAATGAAAATATAGTTAAAGAATATAGTAAAAGTATAGAATATTATAAAAATATAATAAAAGATTTAGAAGATTAAGGAGAGTATTGTATGAATATATTAATGGCTCTTTCTCAATTAGAGGTTACAGGGGCTGAAGTTTATGGAGTAACTTTGGCTGATGAACTTATAAAAAGAGGAAATAATGTTTATATAGTTTCTGATACTTTAACAAAACCTACTAAGGCTGAATATTTTAAAATTGAATTTAATAAAAGAAGTTTATCTCAAAGAATTTCTCATGTAAAAGAGCTTCTAAGAATTATAAAAGAAAAAGATATTCAGGTGGTTCATGCTCATTCAAGAGCATCTTCTTGGAGTTCGGCAATAGCTTGTAAAATAGCAGGAATTCCTTTAATAACAACAACTCATGGAAGACAACCAATACACTTTAGTAGAAAACTAATAAAAGGTTTTGGAGACTATGGAATTACAGTATGTGAAAATATTTATAGACAACTTATAGATAAATTAGGAGTAAAAGAAAATAAAATTTGTGTTTTAAGAAATCCTGTAAGTTGTGAAGAATATGATTTTTCTGAAAATAGTATAAAAGAAAAAATAATTATTTCGATAATAGGAAGATTATCAGGTCCTAAAGGAGAAATTTGTTATGATTTATTAGAAAGATTATATAAAAATGAAAAATATCAAATCCAAGTAATAGGTGGAAAAGAAATTCCAGAAAGATTTAAAAAATTTCAAGAGAAAGTAAAATTTTTAGGATATGTAAATGATGTTCCTCAAAAAATAAAAGATTCTAGTATAATTATAGGAGCTGGAAGAGTTGCTATAGAGGGAATACTTTCTGGAAGACCTGTAATAGCAGTAGGAGAACAAGAATATATAGGGCTTGTATCAGAAAAAAATATTGAAAAAGCTCTTAGTGGAAATTTTGGAGATGTAGTAATTGAATATAATGGAGTAGATATTTCTAATATAGAAAAAGATATTGAAGAGGGAATAAATTTAAAAAAAGATGAACTTTTAAGATTAAGAGATATTATCAAAGAAAATTTTTCTATAAAAACTATTGTTGATAATATAGAAAAAATTTATTCAAAACAATATGTTTTAAAGAAAAAATATGAAATTCCAGTTATTATGTACCACAGAATAATAAGAGAAACTGATGAAAAAGGTGTTCATGGAATATATGTTTTAGATAAAGTTTTTGATGAACAAATGAAGTATCTAAAAGAAAATGGATATCAAACAATCACTTTTGAAGATATAAAGTCTGGAAAGTATAGAGAAAGATTTAATCGTGGAAATAAATGGATTATGATTACTTTTGATGACGGATATAAAGATAACTATGAAGTTGCTTTTCCAATTTTAAAAAAATATGGATTTAAGGGAACTATATACCTTTTAGGTGAAGCAAAATATAATAGTTGGGATGTAAATAATCCTAAAAATCCAGAGAAAAAATTTATTCTTATGGATGATGAAGAAATTTTAGAAATGCAAGAGTATGGAATAGAATTTGGAGGTCATACTTTAAATCATCCAATGTTGGCGAGATTAGATTTAGAAAAAGTTAAAAAAGAAATTTTAGAATCTAAAAAAATAACAGAAAAAATGCTTGGTAAAAAAATGAATTGTTTCGCTTATCCATATGGAAATTTAAGTGAAGAGGTAAAAGATATTGTAAAAGAAGCTGGTTATGAATTTGCTGTAGCTACTGATAGTGGAGATATAACTTTTGATAAAGATTTATTTCAAATAAGAAGAATAGCAATATTCCCTAAAAATAATATGTTTAATTTTAAAAGAAAAGTTAGTGGAAAATATAATTTTGTAAAAATTAAAAGAGAACAAAGAAAAAAATAAAATTAATAAGGAGAATATTATGGAGATAGAAAAAGAAATCAAAGAGCTTATAAAAAAAGCAGATTTAGCTATAAAAGAAGAAAGGTTTGATGATTTAGTTGAATTTTATTCAAAAGATGCTATCTTAGTTATAAAACCAGGAACTTATGCTAGAGGAAAAAAAGAAATTAAAGAAGCTTTTATAAGAATTGCTAAATATTTTAAAAATAGTATAGTTCCAACTCAAGGAAAAATGATATTTTTAGAAGCTGGAGATACAGTTCTTGTTCTATCACAAACTTTTTTAGATTCTAAAAATAAATTAGAATCTGAATACTCAATGGAAAGAAAAGCAACATATATTTATAAAAAAATAAATGGAAAATGGCTTTGCTCAATAGATAATTCATATGGAACAACTTTATTAGATTAAAAAATAGCACGATTATTTCGTGCTATTTTAATATTTTATAAACAACTTTTTTTATAGATTTTTTTTCATTTACTTTTAAGCAAGGCATATGAGGTTCATCAGTAAAGAAAATTATAAAATCTTCAGGAGAAAGAGTAAAAATTGTTTCTGGAGATTTTTTAAATAATTCAAAATCATTTTCAGTATTAAATGGTTCTGCTATTTCTAGTCCTTCATCAGATAATAGAACACCATAATTTTCTATACCATCTATAACAATTTGAATATCTATATATTTTTTATGAGTTTCAAAAAGAGCTTCTTCTATATCTTTAGTTGATTCAATTTCTTGAATATTAAAAAACACTTTTTCTCCATCAATTATATTTTTTCCAACAGTTCTTTTTTTATATTCCTCTTTTAGGATACTATCAATAGCTTTATCAAGATTTTCTGATAATCCTTTATATAGTCCTATATTTTTTAGTTTTCCTACTATCATTTGCAACCTCCTAAAGAAAATTTAATCTAATTTAATTATATTATATAAAATAAATATAGTAAAAGAAAAATCAAGAAAAAAATTCCATTAATGAAATTACTCATAAATTTTTCTTATTTTTCTTTCTAAAGAATCAGACATTTTGTAATTTTCTTCAGAAATATATTTAAGAGCATTAAAAGGTTTATTTTTATAAGAAGTTCTATCTTTTTTTTCATTATAAATTTCTTCTTCAATATCATTATCGAATGCAAGAGAAATTCCTAAATCTCCGTCAACAAGTGATTGAATTTGTTTATTTTTTTTATTTGAATTTTCTATTTCTTCTTCTGTTCTCCATGAATGATTGTCTTTATCATAAACAGCAACATAAGGAATTCTAAAATTATTTAATAAAGTAATAAATTGAGGAATTGTACTTTTACTACCACATTCAATAATAGAATAATCATATTTGAATATATTTAAAAGTTTTCCAAGAAAAGCAATAACAATTTTATCTGTTTGTCCTTCTACTAAAATTACTTTTTTAGCAAAAAATAATTCAGCACGGTCAGGATTAATCCAATAGTTCATATTAAAGGCTTTAATATCATCATCTTGAAAAATATCTTTATTAGTTTGCCAGAAAGAAATTTTATTTTTTAAATTTTTTATAATACAGATAGATTTATATTGTTTTAAACCTACAAAACAACTTGAAAAAGTTTTTAAATAAATATTTACACCTCTATTAGAAAGTTTTATAAAATAATTATATAACTCTCTTTGTTTTTGAGGATTAAGATATAGTTCAGGTTCTTCAAATAAGATAATGGCATTTCCTAAAAGAGTAGTTTCTTTATCTAAAGACTCTAATGTAATTTGTTTTATAAATTCAAAGAATAAATATCTATAAATTTCTCCGTTTTTATGTCCTAATTTAATTTCTTTGTATAAATTTTTTAAGTCATTCTCAATTTTTTGAGATTTTTCAGGATTTTTTATTAAAAGTTTGTAGAAAAAATTACCAACTTCTTTAAAATCTTCTTCTATTTTTCCATGAATATGAATAAAAGGAATTTTTTCAATAAATTCTAAGTATTCTTCAAAACTTATTTCTTTCCAGATATCTCCTGTTTTTAAATAAAAAGTTTTTTCTAAATTAGGTTTTATAACAATTTTTAACTTATAAACTTTAGAATTTTCTAATAATATAAGCTTTATTTGCGAATAATCTACTTTAGGTGGTATATCAGTCTTTTCAATTTTTGCCTTATTAAAAGCAAATGAAATAGCAGAAATAATATTATTTGTTCCCTCAATACTTTGACCTAAGAAAAGCATAAGTTCTCTAAAGTGTATATCTATTTTTTTTATCTTTTGCCAATTTCTTATTGAAATTAATTTTAATCTCATATGTCCTCCTAAAATAATTAATAAATTTTGATTTATTTTCTACTATATGATAATATTACAATATAAATAAAAAAAATTCAAAGGAAATTTAGAAAAGAGGTACAATGAAAAAGATTTTTTTTATATTTAGTTTTCTTACTATAAATTTTATTAGTTTTTCTCAAGAAGAAATTTGTAAAAATTTTCAAGAAAAAGAAATTATTAAACAAGAAAAAAACTTGTTAGAAAAAATTTCAATAAAGGAATTTTATAAAAAAAGTAAATTAAATGAAAAAATAGATTTTAAAATTTTTAAAATGTCTGTAGATGGTTATAATAAAATAAAAAATAAAAATGAGGATTATTTGATAATTATAGATTTTTCAAAAGAATCTTCTAAAAAAAGATTTTATCTCATAAATCTTTTTGAAGGGAAGATAGAGGCTGAAACTTATGTGGCACATGGAAAAAATAGTGGTATAGAAAAAGCAATTAGTTTTTCAGACCAAACTAATTCTTATAAAAGTTCTATGGGATTTTTTTTAACAAGAAATCACTATAATGGAAGATATGGATATTCAATTAGATTAAAAGGATTAGAAAAAGGAATAAATTCTAATGCTTTTGTAAGAGGAATAGTACTTCATGGAGCAAAAGAGTCGGAAGAAAGTTATTTAAAGCAATATGGTTTTTTGGGAAGAACAGAAGGATGTCCAGCAATTCCATTAAGTTTAGTAAAAAATATATTAGGAAGGATTCCAGAAAATACAGTTTTATTTATTTATGGAGAAGATGAAAAATATTTTGAAAAAAGTTGTTTAATAAAATAAAAAATAACTATTCTATGATATTGTCAAAAAAAAACTGCTGTGATATAATAATAGAAGATTTCTTACAACTGTTATATAAAAAGGAGAATTATTGTGATATTTTTAAAAGAAAGTGAAAAAGTTGCACTTATATATGATGATAGAAAAATAACTTATAGTGAAACAGCAAAAGGAGCAAAAAGTTTCTCAGAAAAATTAGATATTCAGAGAGATGATAGGGTAGTTATTTTTATGGAAAATAGACCAGAGATTTTATATGGTTTATTAGGAATTTTTGACAAAAGAGGAATATCTGTTAATCTAGATGGAAGTTTTACTGGAGAAGAATTAGTTTATTATTTAAAGGATTGTACACCTAAATATATAATTTGTTCTCATAAAACTTATGAAGAAGCTAAAAAAGGAGTAGAATTATCAGGGCTTGATATAGAAATTGTTATAGGAGAAGAAGTTCCTCTTGATTATAAAGGAACTGATTTAAAAATAGAAATTGACGAAAAAGAAGAAAAAGATAAAGTAATGTTTATACTTTATACTTCTGGAACTACAGGAAATCCTAAAGGAGTTATGCTTACTTTTGATAATTTATTAGTTAACTTAGAAGGATTAATGAAATATAAAATGTTTAATTCAGATGATAGAGTTTTAGGAATATTACCAATGCATCATATTTTACCTTTATTAGGTTCTGGGTTATTACCAATAGTTTACGGAGCAACATTAGTATTTTTAAAAGAAGTATCTTCTCAAGCTTTGGTAGATGCTTTAAAAAAATATAAAATTACAATTATTATTGGAGTTCCTAAATTATGGGAAATGTTGCATAAAAAAATAATGGGAAAAATAAATGAAAAAGCTATACCAAAAGGAATATTTGCTCTTGCAAAAAAAATAAATAATAAATCTTTTAGTAAAAAAATATTTAAAAAAGTTCATGAAGGATTTGGTGGTGCTGTTCGTTTCTTTGTTTCAGGTGGTTCTAAATTAGATAAACAAATATCAGAAGATTTTTTAACTTTAGGATTTGATATTTGTGAAGGATATGGACTTACAGAAACAGCTCCTATGATAAGTTTTACTCCTATTAATAAAGTAATTCCAGGTTGTGCTGGAGAAATAATAAATGATGTAGAAGTAAAAATTACTGATGAAGGAGAAATTTTAGTTAAGGGTAGAAATGTAATGAAAGGTTATTATAATAAGCCTGAAGCTACTGCAGAAGCTATAAAAGATGGATGGTTTTATACAGGAGATTTAGGACATGTAATTGGAAAAAATCTTTATGTTACAGGTAGAAAAAAAGAAATGATAGTTTTATCTAATGGAAAAAATATAAATCCTATTGAGATTGAACAGTGGTTAATTAGTAAAAGTGATTTAATAAAAGAAGTTGCTATAATTGATTATGAAAATAAATTAACAGCTTTAATATATCCTGATTTTTATAAATTACATGATGATGGAGTAACTAATATTTTAGAAACATTTAAATTAGGAGTAATAGATGAGTATAATAAACAAGCTCCAAGTTATAAAAAAGTATTAGATGTAAAAATAGTTCAAGAAGAATTTCCTAAAACAAAAATAGGAAAACTTAGAAGATTTATGCTTAAAGATTTATTAGAAGAAAAAAAAGTAGAAAAAAAAGAAATTGAAGAACCTAATACAAAAGAATATAAAGAAATTTCTAAATATATAAAATCATTAAAAAATAAAGTTATATCACCAAAAGACCATTTAGAATTAGATTTAGGTTTAGATTCCTTAGAAATAGTTGAGTTATTAACATTTATAGAAAGTAGTTTTGGAATAAAAATAGATGAAAAAACTTTAGTAGAAAATGCTACAGTTGAAAAATTAGCAGAATATGTAGAAAAAATATCAAAAGAAGAAGTTAATCATACTAATGTAAAATGGAAAGATTTGCTTACTGCAGAGGTCAATATTACAAGCTTCCCTAAATCTAATTTAGTTGGAAAACTTGTAAAATTACTTTTAAAAATATTTGTATTTACTTTTTATATAAAAATTGATAAAAAAGGTCTAGAAAATACAAAGACAAATGAACCTGTTATTTTTGCTGGGAATCATCAAAGCTTTTTAGATGGATTTATGTTAAATCAAACTTTTTCTAATGATGTATTAGATAAAACTTGTTATTTTGCGAAATCTAAATATTTTGTAAAACCTCACATGAAATTTATGGGAGAAAATTCAAATATAATTTTAGTTGATATTAATAAAAATTTGATTAATTCTTTACAACTTTTAGGAAAAGCTATAAAGTCAGGGTATAACATAGTGATTTTCCCTGAAGGAACAAGAACAAGAGATGGAAAATTAGGTAAATTTAAAAAATTCTTTGCCATATTAGCTCAAGAATTAAATATTCCAATAGTTCCATTTGTAATAAAAGGAGCTTATGATTTATATCCACCAAGTGCGAAGTATCCTCGTTCAGGAAAAGTAAGTATAGAATTTTTAGATAAAGTTTATCCAGATAAAAATCTTTCTCATGAAGAATTTGCTGAAAAAATAAAAGAAATAATAGCTAAAGAATTAAAAGAGGATAAATAAAATAATTTTGAAATAAAAAGTTCTCAAATATTAAAAAAATATTTAGAGAGCTTTTTTTTTATAATAAAAAATGATATAATAAAATAGAGATAATCTGTAAAAAAATAAAAATGAAATAAGGAGAATACATGTTTATAGATGAAATAATTATTACAGTAAAAGCTGGAAATGGTGGAGATGGAGCTGCTACTTTCAGAAGAGAAAAATATATTCAATTTGGCGGACCAGATGGTGGAGATGGAGGAAAAGGTGGAGATGTTATATTTTTAGCTGACCCTAATATCAATACTCTTATAGATTTCAAATTCAAAAAGAAATTTGCTGCTGAAAATGGTGGTAATGGAGCAAAAAAAAGATGTTTTGGTAAGAATGGAGAAGATTTAATAATAAAAGTCCCTGTGGGAACTCAGGTAAGAGATTTTGAAACAGGAAAATTATTATTAGATATGAATGTTCCTAATCAAAGTAGGGTATTTTTAAGAGGAGGAAAAGGTGGATTTGGAAATGAACACTTTAAAAACTCTATAAGAAAAGCTCCAAAAATGGCAGAAAAAGGAAGAGAGGGAGCAGAAGTAAAAGTAAAATTAGAATTAAAACTTTTAGCTGATGTAGCTTTAGTAGGATATCCTTCTGTTGGAAAATCAAGTTTTATTAATAGAGTTTCTGCAGCAAAATCAAAAGTTGGTGCATATCATTTTACTACTTTAGAGCCAAAATTAGGAGTTATCAGAATGGCTGAAGAAAAATCTTTTGTTATTGCTGATATTCCAGGACTTATTGAAGGAGCAAGTGAAGGAGTAGGGTTAGGAGATAAGTTCTTAAGACATATTGAAAGATGTAAAATGATTTATCATATAGTTGATGTAGCTGGAATTGAAGGAAGAGACCCAATAGACGATTATAATAAAATCAATGAGGAATTAAGAAAATTTAGTGAAAAGTTAGCAAATAAAAAACAAATAGTTTTAGCTAATAAAATGGATTTATTATGGGAAATGGATAAATATGAAGAATTTAAAAAGTATGTGGAAGAAAGGGGAGCAAAAGTTTATCCTATTTCAGTAATATTAGGAGATGGAATTAAGGAAGTTATAAATGATACATATGGACTTTTAGAGAAAATTCAAAGAGAACCATTAGAAGAAGAGGAAGATGTATTAAAAGTTATAAAAGCACAAAAAACTGATAAAGCACCATTTATAATTACTAAAGACGAAGATGGAGTATTCCAAGTTGAAGGAGCAATGGTAGACGGAGTATTATCAAAATATGTAATAACTTATGATGAAGAATCTGTAATAACTTTTGTACATATGTTAAAAAATCTTGGAATGGAAGATGCTCTTAGAGAAGCTGGAGCTGTAGATGGAGATACAATAAGAATTATAGATGTAGAATTTGAATATGTAGAATAATAGAGGTTTTTATGAAAGGAATAGTTATAGCTGGACCTACAGGTGTTGGAAAAACAGATTTATCTTTAAAATTAGCAAAAGAATTAGATTGTTATATTATTTCTTCTGACTCAGCACAGGTTTATAAAGATATGAATATAGGAACTGCAAAAATTTTAGAAGAAGAAATGAAAGGAATAAAACATTTTATGTTAGATATTGTAGAACCTATTTCAAAATATAGTGTTGGTGACTATCAAAAAGAAGTAGATAAGATATTACAAGAGACAGAAAAAGAAAATAAAAATATCATTCTGACAGGAGGAACAGGTCTTTATATAGGAGCCATAACAGAGGGACTTTCTGATTTGCCTTCAGGAGATGAAAATTTAAGAAAAGAATTATCAAAACTTTCTACAAATGAATTATATGAAAAATTAAAAGTTTTAGATTGTGAAAGTATTAAAAATATCCATATTAACAATAGAAAAAGATTAGAAAGAGCATTAGAAGTTTGTCTTTTAACAGGAAAAAAATTTTCAGAACTATCTAAACAAAATATTAAAAATAACAATTACTCATTTTTAAAAGTTTGTTTAACAAGAAATAGAGAAAATCTATATAAAAGAATAGATAAAAGAGTAGATATAATGGTTGAAAATGGTCTTGTTGAAGAGGTTAAAAATATTTGTGAAAAATACGGTAAAGAAATAATAAAAAAAATAAATATAATAGGTTATAGTGAAATTATAGATTATTTTAATGGAGAAATATCATTAGAGGAAGCTATTTCTAATATAAAAAGAAATTCTAGAAGATATGCTAAAAGACAACTTACTTGGTTTAGAAATCAAGATAATTATATTTGGTTTAATTTAGATGAGGAATCGGAAGAAAGTATATTAATTCAGATAAAAAACTTATTTTACAGATTATAAACTAACAATTAGCTTGATAAAATCAAATACTTATGATATTATAGAATAAGATTTCTAGGAGAAAAAGATGAAAAAAATATTATTCTTAATTATGTTTTTATTGTTTATAGGTTGTAGTAATATTCAAAATAGAGATACTGAAAATATAAATAATTTAAGAATATGCGAAAAATATTGTGATAATTGGGAATTAGATAAATTAGAGTCAGAACTCCAAAAAATTCAAAATAAAGATTTAGTAAAAAAATTTGAGAAATGTTTAGAAGAAAAAATACTTTATAAAAAAGAATTAGATAATTTTTTACAAAAAATAATAATTTCTATAAAAAATAATCAAATTTCAGAGATAGAAGATAAATTTCAAAATAGTATTTCAAATAAAAAAATTATAAAAATATTAAAAAATTCTGATTTTTCAGAAGTAAATATAATATTTAGTAAACCAGAATTTTATAAAAAAACTGCAAAAAATAAAGTAGCTTTTATATTTTTGGAAGAAGTTATTTATCTCTCTATAGATTATAAGATTATTAATGGAGAATGGAGGATAATAAGAGTAAAGGATGGAAGAGAATAGTAATTCAAAAAAAAATGAAATAAAAATTTCAATATCATCAACTTTAGAAAATTTATCTGTTATAAGAGCTCTTATAAGAACTTATTTAAATAGTTATAAAATAGATGAAAGAACTATTATGGAAATATTAACTATAACTGATGAATTAACTACTAATGTTGTAGAACATGGATATCAATATAAACCTGGAGAACTTATTATTTGTATAGAAAAAGATGAAAATCTGATAAAATTAGTTGTAGAAGATAATGGAGTAGGTTTCGATGACTCAAAAATGAGTAAAGAAGAAGGCGGAATGGGTTTAATGATAGCAAAAAAAATGTCAGATAATTTTAAAATTGAAAAAAAGATAAATGGAACTAAATTTAAAGTAGAAAAGAGATTAAAGGAGGAAAAATAATATGAATACAGAATTTAGTATTGTAGAAAAAAGAGAAGGAGAGGTTATTATATATAGTATAACTGGTGAGTTAGATGCTTTAGTGGCTCCTCAATTAAAAGATAAAATTTCTCATGAAATTGAAGAAGGAGAGAAAAATTTTATTATTAATTTTGAAGAGGTTGTTCATATTAATAGCTTAGCTTTAGGAATATTAAGAGGAAAATTAAAATCAGCTAGAGAAGCTGGTGGAGATATAAAATTGGCAAAATTAAATGAACATATAAAATCAATATTTGAAATGATAGGATTAGATGAATTATTTGAGATATATGAAACAGAAAAGGAAGCATTAGAAAATTTTAATAAATAATAAATTATTATAGAAAGGATTGAATATGAATTATATATTAGGAGTAGGATTAGGAATAATCGGACTTAGTATAATTTTTGCTTTATTATACAAAAAGTCTGTTATAGATAAAAAGATAGAAGAATTAAAAAATATGGAAGATGAACAATTAAAAGGGCAAATTAAAGCTAAAGAAATAATAAAAAATGCTGAATCAGAAGCATTAATAGTAAAGAAAGATATAGAATTAAAGGCTAAAGAAATAGCTTATCAAATAAAAGAGGAAGCTGAGAAAGAAATAAAAGCTTCTAAAAATGAAATATTACAAAAAGAATTAAGAATAACAAGAAAAGAAGAAAATATTGATAATAAATTAGAAAAAATAGAACAAAAAACATTAGAACTTGAAAAGCAAGAAGAAGTTTTAGAAGAAAAATTACAAGAAATAGAGAATTTAAAATTAAAAGAAGAAGAAGAACTTGAAAAAATATCAGGACTTTCTAAAAATGAGGCTAAAGAACTTCTTATTTCTAAATTAAAAGATAGTTTAACACATGAAACAGCAATGGTTATAAAAGATTATGAAGCTAGATTAGAAGAGACAAAAGAAGATATGGCTAAGAGAATAATTTCAACAGCAATAGGAAAAGCTGCTTCTGAATATGTTGTCGACTCAACAGTGTCAGTTGTAAATCTTCCAAATGACGAAATGAAAGGAAGAATTATTGGAAGAGAGGGAAGAAATATACGGACTATAGAATCTTTAACAGGAGTAGATGTAATTATAGATGATACTCCAGAAGCCGTAGTTCTTTCAAGTTATGATGGAGTTAAAAGAGAAGTAGCAAGAAGAGCTATTGATAAATTAATTTCTGATGGAAGAATACATCCAGGAAAAATAGAAGAATTAGTTAATAAAGCAAGAAAAGAAATAGAAAAAGATATTATAGATACTGGAGAACAAGCTATCTTAGAAGTTGGAGTACAAGGACTTCATCCAGAAATTGTAAAAACTTTAGGAAAATTAAAATATAGAACAAGTTATGGACAAAATGTGTTAGTGCATTCAATAGAAGTTGCAAAACTTTGTGGAGTATTAGCTGCTGAATTAGGATGTAATGTAAAATTAGCTAAAAGAGCTGGGCTTTTACATGATATAGGAAAAGTTTTAGACCATGAAACTGAATCTTCTCATGCAATAATTGGAGGAGAATTTTTAAGAAAATTTGGAGAAAAAGAGGAAGTTATCAATGCTGTAATGGCTCATCATAATGAAGTTGAAAAGAAAACGGTTGAAGCTGTATTGGTTCAGGCAGCAGATGCTGTATCTGCTTCTAGACCTGGTTCGAGAAGAGAAACTTTATCTGCTTACTTAAAGAGATTAGCTTCTCTAGAAGAAATAGCAAACTCATTTAAAGGAGTTGAATCTTCTTATGCTATTCAAGCTGGAAGAGAAATGAGAATAATTGTAAATCCTGAGACAATTTCGGATGATGAAGCTATAATTATGGCTAGAGAAATGGCTAAAAAAATTGAGGATACAATGCAATATCCAGGTCAAATAAAAGTTACTATTTTAAGAGAAACAAGAGCTACAGAATATGCAAGATAAATAAAAATTAATTTTAAATAGCTGAGTTAAAATAAAATTTTACTCAGTTATTTTTTTTAAAATTATTATATAAAAATTAATTTTCAATAAAATTAATGTACTAAAAAAGTTTAAAATATTTTTTTTTAATAAAAAAAGAAAAAAGTGTTGACTTTTTTTTAAAAAAAAGGTATATTTTAAATATGAACGCGAGAACAGTTTTTATAAAAATTATAAATTATGGAGGGATTGTATGAAAAAATTTGCTTTAGTTTCACTTATTTCTATTTTAGCTTTAACAGGATGTACAAATGTAAAAGCTCCTAATGTTGAGAAAAAAATAACTTGGGAACATGCAGGAAATTTACCAGCGCAAAAAGGATTTGAGAAAAATATTGGAGTAGCTGGAGTTTTATCAGGAACACTTGAAAATAAATATGTTGTTGTAGGTGGAGGAGCAAATTTCCCATTTGAACCAGTTGCTGTAGGTGGAGCAAAAAAAACATATTCAGATATTTATTTATTAGAAGCTGATGGAAGTAAATTAAATACAGTTGATCATATTAATTGGATAAATGAAATAGGATATGGAGCTTCTGTAACAACAAAAGACGGAGTATATTATTTAGGAGGATCTACTAATCCAGAAGGAGATAATGATATCTTATTAGTGAAAGTTGTAGAAGGAAAATTAAAAGTTGAAAAAATAGGAGATTTACCTTTTACACTACAAAATGGTGGAGCAGTTGAAAAAGATGGAAAATTATATGTATTTGCTGGAAAACAAGATGGTCAAGCTACAAATAAATTATGGTCTTATGATTTAGCAACAAAAGAAGTTAAAGAATTAGCTCCAATACCAGGAGCATCTGGAAGAACTCAAGCAGTAGGACAAATATTAAATGGAGAATTATATGTATTTGGTGGAGGAACTTCAGTAGCTTATACAGATGGATATAAATACAATTTTTTAACTAATGAATGGACAAAAGTTGCTTCTGTAGAATTAGATGGAAAAGGAATATCAGTATTAGGAGCAAACTCAGTTAAATTAAATGATTCTGAAATGTTAGTTATTGGAGGATTTGATAAAGCTATTTGGGATGATGCAAATTATAATTTAGGAACTTTAAAAGGTAAAAAATTAGAACAATATAAAGCTGGATATTTTGGAGCAGATCCTAAAGATTTCAATTGGAATAAAAATATATTAGTATATAATGCTACTAAAAATGAATGGAGAACTTTAGGAGAAATACCATTTGATGCTCCATGTGGAGAAGGATTAGCTATAATTAATAATAAAATTTATTCAATAAATGGAGAAATAAAACCAGGTGTAAGAACAGATAGAATGTTTGCTGGAACAATTTTAAGAAAATAATAAAATATAAAAAAGAAGGAGCTTACTATGATTACTCAAAAAGAAATAGCAGAAAAATTAGGAATTAGTAGAACAACTGTTGCAAGAGCTATTAATGGAAGCCCTTCTATAAAAAAAGAAACAAAAGAAAAAATAATGGAGCTAGTGAGACAATATAATTATGAAAAAAATTATATAGGTAGCTCACTAGCTATAAAAAATAAAAAAATTATTTATGCACTTGTTGTAAAATCTAAAAATGAATATTATACAACTGAAATAAATAGAGGTCTTCAAGAAGCAAAAGATGAATTTAAAGCTTATAATATAAAATTTAAAATAATACAAACAGATATAAATGATGAAAAGGCCCAGTTAATTAAATTAGAAGAAATATTAAAAGAGAAAATAGATGGATTAATAATAACACCATTAGCTAAAGAAAAAGTCTATAAAATGTTAAAACCATATATTCCAGAATTGAAAATAGTATCTATTGGAATAAGGTTGAATAGAAATATATCTCATGTAGGACCTAACCATAAAAAAATGGGTAGAATAGCAGGAGAAATAATGAAAAATATTCTACGAGATGATGAAAAGATTTTAATTATAGATAATGGTAATGATAAAATTTCTTCTAAAGATTATTTAGAAGGATTCTTAAGTAAGATTAAAGAAACTAAATTAACTATATTAGGTCCTATAAAAGGAGAAGGAATAGACAATACAGTTTCAATATTAAAAAAATATGCTAAAGATGGAGAATTGAAAGGAATATATATAAATAGATATTCTCATGATTCTTTAGAAAAAGTTCCAAAAGAATTATTAATGAATAAGAAAATAGTTACTAATGGAATGGAAGATAAGATAATAAAACTTATCAAAAATAAAATTGTTACAGCTACTATAATGGAGGAAGTTTTTTTAGAAGGTTATACTGCAGGTAAAAAGATATTTGAATTGTTAATTAAAAATAAAATAGTTGATAATAATTGGGAAATATTAAAGCCTAGAATAATTTTTTTAGAAAACTTAACAGATTAATAAAGTTAAAAGAAACAAATATGTTTCGATTCTTATATTTTTAAATTTAATATTCATAATAATTTTTTTAAACAATGATATTTTTACTTAATTTAATAATGGAAATTTGAAGTTTATAAATTGTTATAAAAACTAAAATATAAAAAGCTGGAGAAATTTTAATTTCTTCAGCTTTTTTCATTTAAATTTATAACTAAAATTAAAAATTAATCAACATCAGGAAAAATTTTATTTAAAATAATTCCAACAATAGCAGCAATAGCAAGTCCAGAAAGAGAAACTGTTTTCCAAATAACAATGTTATCAATTCCAATTCCTAAAACTAAGATAAGAGAAGAAATAAGTAAATTTCTTGATAATGAAAAATCTAATTTAGATTCAATAAGAGTTCTCATACCAATCGATGCAATCATTCCAAATAATATTACAGAGATTCCACCCATGACAGGAGAAGGAATTGTTTGTAAAATTACTCCAAATTTTCCAATAAAAGATAGAATTATAGCATAACAAGCCGCAATTCTTAAAATAAAAGGGTCATAAACTTTTGTTACTGCTAAAACTCCAGTATTTTCTCCATAAGTTGTATTAGCAGGACCTCCTAAAAAACCAGCAGCAATAGTAGCCAATCCATCACCTAAAAGTGTTCTACTTATTCCAGGATTTTTAAAGAAATCTTTTCCAACTACAGCTCCATTAGTAGTAATATCTCCAATGTGTTCTATGAATACTACAAGAGCTATAGGAGCAATTGCAAGAACACTAGTTAAAGAAAATTTAGGAAGAGTTGTAATTGAAGTTATAGCATCATTAGAGAATCCAATCCAATTAGCTTGTAAAATAGGTGTAAAATCAACTAATCCCATAAATATAGAAATAATATATCCAATTGTTACAGAGATTAAAATAGGTATTAATCTAAAAAATGATTTTCCAACAGATGAAAAGAAAACCATACTTATAACTACAACAAGAGCAACTATAAAACTTTTTATATCAAAATGTCCATTAGAATATCCAGACATAGAAATAGCAGTAGGACTAAGTCTTAATCCAATGACTACTATAATAGGTCCAACTATGATTGGTGGAAAGAAAGATTTAATTTTTTCTATTCCATATATTTTAACAAGATAACTCATTATAACATAAATTAAACCAGCACTAATAATACCACCTTTTACTGATGCAATTCCTTCTTCTTTTAAAACTAAAGATATAGCCCCTATAAAAGCAAAGGAAGAGCCTAAAAAAACTGGAACAATTTTTTTAGTACAAAAATGAAAAATGAGAGTTCCTATACCTGCACAAAGTAAAGCAACAGAAGGATTTAATCCAGTTAAAAAGGGAACTAATACAGTTGCTCCAAACATAGCTAAAACATGTTGAAGACCTAATATTAATTTTCCTTTAGTAGAAATTTCATTCATAAAAAAACCTCCAAATAAAATAATTTTCGGAGGTAATTTTATCATAAATAACATAAAATATCAAATAAAAAAATTAAATATTTTCTATAATTCCAATTAATTTACCAGAAGAAAAACTAATATTAGCTGAATTAGAAATAATAATATTACTATTACAAAGACTTTCTCCTCTTTTTAAATTATAATTAGAGAGAGGATACTTGAAACCTGAAAGAGAAAGATTAGTAACTTCATCACTCATAGGAATAAAAGAAATAATAAAATTTACTTTATTATAAATTGTATGTTCATTTTCAACTTTGAAAATGAATTCTTTTTCATCAATATAAAAAATATTTTTATATTTGAAAAGGAAATTAAGATTAGTAAGAAAATGGTCAGTTCTTCCTCCTAATCCACCTAAGATATAAATTTCATCAAAATTTAAATCAGTGACATATTTTATGATAAGCTCACCATCAGTAAAATCTTTATCTTTATTAAATTTTACAACTTTACAATTTGATTTTTTTAAATTTTCTAATTGATAATTTCCTAAAGAATCAAAATCTCCCCATATTTCTAGTGGGGTAATACCTAAATCTAAAGCATATTTTAATCCACCATCAGCACAATAAATATATTTTTCATTTTTTAAAAGTTCTTTATAAAATTTATTTTTAGAATCCATTATTCCATTTAGAAAAATAAAAGCTTTTTTTTTCATAATTCTCCTTAAAAATTAAGAAAGGTTGACTTAGTTGTCAACCTCTTAATCATCATCAATTAAAATATTAACTTGAATAAAAATAGGAAGATGATCAGAAACTTCTTTTCTAGCTTTTAAATAATTTCCATTAGTAAAATCCAAAGCTCCACTAATTCCTGTGAATTCAGTAGTATATTTAGTAGAAATAAAAATATTATCATATTGATTAGCTAGACCTTTAGTTCCAATAGTAGTTTTAATATTAGGAGATATAGTATAAATAATTTTATCTTTATGAGAAAGTAATTTTTTAAATCCGCTATTTCTAACAGATAAATTAAAATCTCCACCTATTATTATGTCATTTTCTTTAGGATCTAAATTTTGAAAATAATTATATACTTTGTCTAAAGCTAAAGCTTCGGCTACTCTTTGACTTGTTTTACTTCCATAAATAGAATGAAGTAAAACAAAAGTGAAATCCATATTTCCTATTTTAAAGTCTGCACCATAAGGTTCACGAATGAAATTATTATCATTATCTTTAAAGTATTTTCTTGATTTTAAAAATTTAACATTTTTAGTTTTATATACAAAAGCATAATATTCTTTATATTTATTAGTTCCGACAGGATAGGGAGAAATATGATAATCCCAATCCTCATTACTATATTTTTCAAGATTATCAATAACTTTTAAAACACCATTTTTAGAAAATACTTCAATAAAACCAATTATATCAAATGAATTTAAAATTTTACCAATTTCTTCATAGTCTTTTTTATTACTTCCTAATCTTAAAATATTAAATGAAGCAATATATCCAGTTTCATTTTTTAATTGAGAAAAAGATAATAAAGCATTAAGAATAAAGAAGATTAAAATAAATATTTTTTTCATATTTATCACATTTTAGTAATTTTCAGGGAACATAATTCTTTCAACACCTTCAATTATGATATGAAGTATCATCATATGAATTTCTTGGATTCTATCAGAAGTATTTCCAGGAATAATAAATTCATAATCACATGTTCCTTTAATTTTACCTCCATCTTTACCTAATAAAGCTACAGTTTTTAATCCTTGTTTTTTGGCTATATCAATAGCTTTTATTATGTTTTCAGAATTTCCACTAGTAGAAATTCCTATAAACATATCTCCTTCTTTTCCAAAAGCTTCAACACCCTTAGAAAAAATATAATCAAAGCCATAATCATTTCCAACACAAGTGATATGAGAAGATTCAGATAAAGCTATAACAGGAAGAGCTTTTCTTTCTTTTCTAAATTTTCCTGTAAATTCTTCAGCAAAATGCAAAGCATCACAGTTACTTCCACCATTTCCACAAATAAGTGCTTTATTTCCATTTTTAAATATTTTAGCTAATTCATGGGATATTTTTTCAGTAACTTTTTCTTTTTCTTCTTTTTCAATAAAATTTTTTAGTAATTCAAATTCTTCTTTATAAGATTCAATTAAATTAATCATTATCCCTCCATAATTATTTAAGCAATTTGTAATTAGAAATAAAATTCAAAAACTTAATAATAGGGACTAAAGAATTTTTATCTTTAGTAACAATAACTTGATATCCATCTTTTACTTCACTAATTTCTTCAATAACTCTGAATTCACCATTAATGATTTCCTTATGAATAGCATAATAAGGTAGAATTACATTAGCTAATTTATTTTTTACCATTCCTTTAATAATTTGTAAACTTCCTTGAACTATAATTCTATTATCAAAATTAATTTGATATTTTTCTTCTAAAAAATTAATAGCTTTTAAATTGTTAGGAACATTATTTCTACTTATAAGTGGATGTTCAGTAACATTATTTATATTTACATTTTCATCAGCAGTAATTAAATAATAAGGTACTTTTTCTACAGTTAATATATCCAGATTAGGGTCTACAATATGTTCTTCATCAACTAGAGCTATATCAATACTACCTTCTTTTAAAATTTTTAAAAGAGTTGGTTTATCAGCAATTTGAATTTCATACTCTATTTCAGGATATTCCTCACTAAACTCTTTCATTAATTTAGGTAATAAAGGGTCTCCAATTATAGAAGTAGAACCTATGATTATTTTAGCTTTTCCAAGTTTTATAATTCTATTAATTTCTTTTTCAGCTCTTTGAACTTTGTTAAAAATATCTTCAGCCATTCTATAAAGAGCTTCTCCAGCATAAGTAAGTCTTATTTTTTTTGAACTTCTATCAAATAATTTCGCATTTAAAAGTTCTTCAAATTTTTTTATTTGAATAGAAACGGCAGATTGATTAATATATAATTTAGTTGCAGCTTTTGTAAAACTCTTTTCTTTAGCAACTTCATAAAAGATTTTTAAATAATGCAAATCCATTGTTTCTTCCCCCTATATTAATAATAAAATAATTTACTAATATATTTTATCATATAAATAATATATAGTACATATATTTTTAAGAAATTTTATTATTTTTTTAAACAAAGTTCTTTAAATTTAGGTAAAGTAAGACACCAATCACAAAATGTTCCCCAGTCTTCTTTAAGTTTATGATGTCTTCTTTGCTTATAAATAGTTTTTAATTGCAAATAGTTTGTAGTGACTCTCATAGTTTGTTCAAGTCCTAATGGAGCATTAGAAATAATTTTCATAAATATTTCATATTTTGAATAAGTTTTTCCATCAATATTTTTATCTTCTTCATTTTCTTCAAATGAATTATAAATATCTACCCATTTTTGAAGATTTTCAATTACAATATCATCAACATATTTATTACAAGTTTCTTTAAGATTCATTTTAGTAATTCTGTGCATTTTAGAAGTTGAACTTACTATATCAGCAAAGTGATATCTTTGAAATTGTGGAGTCCAATAGTTAGGATATGTAATATCAAATTGCACAGTAATTCCTTTTAGAAAACAATCATGACCACTAGCTGGAATAGCATTTCCAAGATGTTCTATTCTTTTTAAATCTTTTTCAGAAAGCTCACAAATATCATCTTCATAAGGTAAAATATTTCCACTAATCATAGGATATCCACTAGCTTTGGCACTTTCTTCAAGTCCGTATACTCTTACATTAAATATATTTAACATTAAATTATAACCTCCAAATAAAAAATTATACAATATATTATATCATTCTATATATAAAAAAAAAAGAAAAAATTAAAATGATAAATAAAATTTGTGATATAATAAGTAATATGTAAAATTTATAGTAAGGAGGCCAATAAAAATTATGAACTATAAAATAGATTTACATGTACATAGTAATACTAATCCACATGCATTTAGTACAATAGAAGAAAATGTAAATTTTGCTTGTGAAAATGGAATGGAAGTTATAGCTATTACAAACCATGGACCAGCACTTTTAGATACACCTCATTGGTGGCAATTATTAAATATAAAAATATTACCAGAATATATAAAAGGTGTAAGAGTTTTAAAAGGTGTAGAAGCTAATATTATAGGAGAAAATGGAGAAATAGATATAAATCAGGCAATTTATAAAAATTTAGATATAGTATTATGTGGATTTCATGGATGTCCAGAATATCATAAAAATCAATCAATTGAAAAAAATACTAAAGCAGCAATAAATATTATAAAAAGTCAAAAAATAGATATTTTAGTTCATCCAGGGAATAAAGAGTTTCCTATAGATTTTGAAAAAGTTATAAAAATTGCAAAAGAAAATAATGTAGCCATTGAAATAAATAATAGTTCATTAAGTGGAACTAGAGAAGGTTCTGAAATAAGATGTAGAGAAGTAGCTAAAATAGCTAAAAAATATGGTTGTTATTTAACTGTTAATACAGATTCTCATTATTGTAGATTAATAGGAAAAACAGATTTAGCAATGAAAATAGTAGAAGAAATAGAATATCCAGAAGAGTTAATAATAAATAGTTCAGTTGAAAGATTAAATAACTTTTTAGAATTAAGAAAAAAATTAAGAGTTAAAGAAATATTTGATGATTATATTGAAAAAAGATTTAAATATTAAAAATAATTAAATTGAAGAAATAAAAAAAAGATGGTATAATTTTTTTGGGAAAGATAAATAGTGTTAGGAGGAAGAATGAAAAAAAATAGAATATGTCAATTATTAGGAATAAAATATCCTATCTTTCAAGGAGCTATGGCTTGGTTAGCTGATGGAAACTTAGCAGGACATGTTTCAAAAGCTGGTGGATTAGGAATAATAGCTGGTGGAGGAATGCCAATAGAGGTTTTACGTCAAGAAATAAAAAAGGCTAAAATGATAACTGATAATCCATTTGGAGTAAATTTAATGTTAATGATGCCAAATGTAGCTGAACAAATAGATGTATGTATAGAAGAAGGAGTAAAAGTAGTAACAACAGGTGCTGGGAATCCTGGGGTTTATATGGAAAAATTAAAAGGAGCAGGGATAAAAGTTATACCAGTTGTTTCTTCTGTAGCTTTAGCTAAGAGAATGGAAAAAATAGGAGCAGATGCTTTAGTAGCAGAAGGATTAGAAGCAGGAGGACATATAGGAGAGATAACAACAATGGCTCTTACTCCACAGATTGTAGAGGCTGTTTCTATACCAGTTATTTTAGCAGGAGGAGTTGGAGGAGGAAAACAATTCTTAGCAGCTTTTGCTTTAGGAGCAGAGGGAGTACAAGTAGGAACTAAATTTATAGTAGCAAATGAATGTAATGTACATGATAATTATAAAGAAGCAATAATTAAGGCTAAAGATAGATCTACTGTTGCAACAGGAAATTATACTGGACATCCAGTAAGAGTTATTGAAAATAAATTTGCAAAAGAACTTTTAGAAATGGAAAAACAAGGAGCTTCTATAGAAGAATTGGAAGCAAAAGGAACAGGAAGATTAAGATTAGCTGCTATTGATGGAGATGTAAAAGAAGGAAGTGTAATGGCTGGTCAAGTAGCTTCTATGGTTACAAAAAGAGAGAGTGTTATAGAAATAATAGAAGGACTTATGAAAGATTTAGAAATAGAAAAAGAAAGATTAAATAAATACTTTGAAGAAATAAAATAAAAAATTTAAACTATCTTTAATAAAAAAATTAAAGATAGTTTTTTTTATATTAATAAAATGTTATAATGTATTATATTAAAAATAAAGGAGGATATATAAATATTAATTATTTATATAAAATAAAATTATGAATTCAATAGAAATGGCAAAAAAATTATTTGATTCAGAAATAGAAGAACTTATAAAAGTAAGAAATAAAATAGATGATAATATAGAAAAAATTGTTGAATTAATTTTAAATTCAAAAGGAAAAGTTGTTATAACAGGAATAGGAAAGTCAGGACTTATAGGAAAAAAAATAGCAGCTACTTTAGCTTCTACTGGGACTCATGCAATATTTATGAATTCAGCAGAGGGACTTCATGGTGATTTAGGAATGATATGTGAAGAAGATGTAGTTATAGCAATTTCTAACAGTGGAAATAGTGAAGAAGTATTATCTTTAATACCATCAATAAAGAGAATAGGAGCCACTTTAGTTGCAATGACAGGAAATAAGAAATCACCTCTAGGTAGAGAAGCAAAATATATATTAAATATAGGAATAGAAAAAGAAGGGTGTCCTTTAAATTTAGCTCCTATGTCTTCAGCTACTTCTACTCTTGTTATGGGAGATGCTTTAGCTTCTATTTTAATAGAAAAAAGAAAATTTAAACCTGAAAATTTTGCAATTTATCATCCAGGAGGAACATTAGGAAGAAGATTATTAATGAAAGTAAGAGATGTTATGCATACAGGAGACAATCTTCCATTAGTAAATGATATTTCATCAGTTGATGAAGTTATTTTAAGAATGACTAAAAAAAGATTAGGAGCAGTTTGTGTTATGAATTCAGAAAATAAAATGGTAGGAATAATAACAGAAGGAGATTTAAGGAGAGCTTTAAGTAAGAAAGAAGAATTCTTTAAAATGAAAGCTGAAAATATCATGACGAAGAACTTTACTTATGCAGATGAGGGAATAATGGCTATTGAAGCCTTGGATTTAATGGAAAATAGAGAAAATCAAATATCAGTTTTACCTGTTATGAAAAATGGAGAGTTAGTTGGAATAGTAAGAGTACATGATTTATTAAATGTAGTAGGAAGATAAAAAATATTTTGATTTTAAAAATATGAAGTATAAAAAATAATTTTATAAACTAAAGTATTTAATTTCATATTTATTGACAAAACAAAAAATATTTAGTATAATATTTTTTGGAAAGAAATGTAATAATATAAAAATTAAGGAGTGAATTTATATGGTAACAAGAGATAGTAATATATTAGAAGTAGCAAGAAAATATCCAGTAGTAGGAATGGTATTTAGAAAATATGGATTAGGTTGCATAGGATGTATGGTTGCAGCAGGAGAAACTTTAGGAGAAGGAATTGAATCTCACGGATTAAATGCTGATATCATAATTGATGAAATCAACAGACTAATAGAAGAAGAATCTAAATAAAAAATTGAATTATAACACCTTAATTTTTTAAGGTGTTTTTTTATTTTTAATAAAATACTAATGTAATGTTTTTATTTTTCTTGACAAAAAAAATAAAATATATTATTATGTGATATAAAAATAATAACAAGGATTTCATATAAGCCTATAATATGGTTAGGCGTTTCTACATACAACTGTAAATTGTATACTATGGCCAGCTCATATTTTATTATTTTCTGTTAATAAAAGGCCTTTTAAAAAGGCCTTTTTATAATTTTATTAATTTTTATGGAGGATTTTTATGGAAAAGTTTTTTAAACTTAAAGAAAAAAACACAACAGTAAAACAAGAAATCATTGCTGGTATCACAACATTTCTAACTATGGCTTATATTGTATTTGTAAATCCAGCTATTCTTTCAGCTACTAAGATGGATCAAGGAGCTTTAATAACAGCTACTTGCTTATCAGCAATTATTGGTACAGGACTTACAGGAATTTGGGTAAATGCACCTTTTGCTATGGCTCCAGGAATGGGATTAAATGCTTTCTTTGCTTTTACACTTGTTTTTGGACAAGGAGCAACATGGCAAGAAGCTTTAGGGGTTGTATTTTTATCAGGAGTAATATTTGTTATATTAACAGTGACTGGAGTTAGAAAAGCTTTAATAGAAGCAATTCCTATAGAATTAAGATTGGCAACAGGAGCTGGAATTGGATTATTTATAGCTTTTTTAGGAATGCAAACAATGGGATTAATCGTAGATAATCCAGCTACTTTAGTTGGACTTGGAAAATTTACAAAGCCTTTAACATTATCTGTAATTGGTTTAATTATAATGGGATTTTTAGAAGTTAGAAAGAAAAAAGGTGGAATTCTTTTAGGGATATTAATAACAACTATTTTAGGAATTATGGTTGGAGAAATAGAAATGCCAAAACAATTTGTATCAATGCCACCTAGTATAGCTCCAATAGCTTTTAAATTAGATATAATAGGAGCTTTGAAACCAGCTTTAATAGGTTCTATTTTTTCATTCTTATTTGTAGATTTATTTGATTCATTAGGAACTATATTAGCTTGTGCTAATGAAGCTGGACTTATAGACAAAGATGGAAAAGTAGATAAAATTGATAAAATATTAGAAGTTGATGCAGCTTCTACAATAATAGGTTCTTTATTAGGGACTTCAACAGTAACAACTTTTGTTGAATCAGCTTCAGGAATAGCTGCTGGAGGAAGAACAGGATTGACATCATTAACTACAGCCTTTTGTTTCTTTTTAACACTATTCTTATCACCAGTAATAGGAATAGTTCCAGGGTATGCTACAGCACCAGCTTTAATAATAGTTGGAGTATTTATGTTTAAAAACTTACTTGATATAAATTTAAAAGATTTAGAAACAGCTATACCTTGTTTCTTAACAATAGCTATGATGCCATTATCATATAGTATTTCAATAGGATTAGCTTTTGGATTTGTATCATATGTTTTAATAAAAATATTTGTTGGAAAAATAAAAGAAGTCAATTTAATTCTTTGGATTGTAGCATTCTTTTCATTTTTAGAAGTTTCAGGATTAATGAGTAGTTTTGTAGCTAAATTTTTCTAGCATAAATTTAAGAAATATTATATAATAGATAGTGTAATTAATTCATTACACTATCTTTTTTTATAAGGAGGAAGGTAATAAATACCTGATAAAAACTATGATGATTGAAAATTTATTAGTATCTTTAAATGTTGTCTTTCCTATTTTTGTGATGTTAACTATTGGAGTATATGTGAGAAAGAAAAAAATGGTGACAGACGAGTCTTTAGGGATTATGAATAAATTAGTTTTTAGGATATTTATGAGTTCTTTACTTTTTATAAATATATCAAATATGGATGTGAAAGCTGTATTAGATGTAAAAAATCTAAAGTTAGTAGGAATTATATGGGGGTCATTATTTTTTATAACAGTATGTTGTTATTTTTTATTTGAGAGAACAATGACAGATAGAAATAAAATTCCTGTAATGATACAAGGGGCTTATAGAGCAAATTTAGCTTTATTTGGAATTCCTATGGCAATGTCACTATATGGAGAAAAAGGTTTAGGAGTAATGTCATTAGTTAGTGCTGCTGCTATACCACTTACTAATATGATGGCAGTAAGTTTATTAGAAGGTTATGCAACTAAAAAAGTAAATTTTAAGAAAGTAGTTGTTTCAATAGCTAAAAATCCTTTGATAATTTGTAGTACATTAGCATTAATGGTTGTATTTTTAGATATAAAATTACCAAAACTTATAAAAAATCCTATAGTCAGTTTAGGCCAAGTTGCTACTCCATTATCATTTGTTGTATTAGGAGCTACTTTAAAATTTGATAGTTTGGTAAAAAATTTAAAATTAAGTATGGTGGCCAATACAATAAAATTAGTAATTCTACCTTTAATAGCTATGACAATAGGAATAAAAGCAGGGTTTACAAATGAACATTTATTAGGAATATTAGGGGCTACAGGAGCTCCTGGAGCTGTGTCTTCATTTATAATGGTAAAAGAAATTGGAGGAGATGAAGATTTGGCTGCTGAATTAGTAGTATCTTCAACATTAATATCTATATTAACATTATTTTTATGGATATTTATTTTAAAAACTTTTAATTATTTATAAAAAAATTTAATTAAGGAAAAAGAAATGAATAAAAATTTTGATAGAGAAATAGAATTACAAATGGAAAAATCATTGAAAAAAATTCCTTGGGAAATAAAAAAAATAAAATTTATTTTGACAGTTATAAAAAAATGGAAAAAATTTATAAGTTTATTTAGATAAGAGGAGAAAAGATGGATAAAAAAATAGAAAAAATTGTAAAAAAAATAGATGAAGAATTTAAAAATAGAGGTTTTGAGATAACAGAGGATTTAATTGAGTTGGTAGAAACAACAGAAAGTGTTTCAAAAGCTTTAGCTAATACTAATTTCAATAATATAGAGATATTTCAAGTGGATGAAGAAAATGCTATAGGATTTACTTTAGATGAAATGCAGGTAAATTTTTTTATAGAGTATGGTGAAGATGAAGAGGGACCTTGGTATGAAGCATCAGTTGAGATTATAAATTTCTAAAATAAAAAGAGATATTATAATATATAATATCTCTTTTTTATATAATTTCAATAAATTTATTTATTAAAAATTAATAAATTAAAAAGTTTCTAATAATTTTTCTAGTTCTTTTGAAGTTTTAGCAAAAATTTTACCACCTTTTTTTATTAAAAATTCTTTATCTCTAAATCCCCATAAGACAGCTATAGTTTTTACATCAGCATTTTTTCCTGTAAGTAAATCTACTTCGGAATCTCCAATATAAATAGTTTCCTCTTTTGAAATATTAAAATATTTAATAGCTTCATTAATAGTATCTGGATTTGGTTTTAAAGGAAATTTCTTATTATCTCCAATAACTAAATCTATAGAATTTTTAAAAAATTTATTAACAATTATATCAGCAGAATTTTGAACTTTATTAGTTATAATTCCTATTTTTATTCCCTTAGAATGTAAATTTTTTATTAAATCAGTAACTCCAGGATAAGGAGAAGTTTTAATTAAAGAGTGGTCTTTATAGTATAATATCATTTCTTTATAACATTTTTCTATAATAAGTTCAGAGGTATTTTCTGGAACAGCTCTTTCTATTAATTTTCTTATTCCATTTCCAACAAAATTTCTGATTTCTTCAATAGTTCTTGTAGGAAAATTATTTATTGTTAAGATATGATTTGTACTATCTGTTAAATCTTCCAGTGTATTCATAAGAGTTCCATCTAAATCAAATAAAATTAGTTTTATAGCCATATTATCTCCTTTAATATTTAGTGTACAATAATATTATATCATATTTTTTGTTTTAAAATAAAAGTTAGATAGTTTTTCTTTACTCAAAAGTTATTTTATGATACAATAAAAAGTGTTGAAAATTATTGTAATTATTTTATATATAGATAAGTAAGGTTAGGAGGAATTATGTTTATTTTTAAAAATGGAGCTGTTTTAAATCCAGAAACAGAAGAACAAATTAATGAAGAGAAAGGATTTATTAGTGCAACTGAAATTAGTTTTACTACAGTAGATGATGTAATTGAAAATATAATAAATAAAATAAAAATTTTTACAGAAGTAGAAAATCAAAAATTAATTTCAAAATACTCAGCAGAATTTGCTTCTAAAAAGGAAGAATTATCAAAAACTGAAAATGAATTTAATTCTTCTTCAAATATTAATATAGAAGAATTAGATAAAATTTCTCAGATAAAAGCAAAGTTGAAAATGGCTTCTTATGAAACAAAAATGAAAAGATTAACAATGGATATAAATGAATTACAAAAAAAAGAAGAAGAAGAATTAAGAGAAAGAGATTTTGAATTAAAGAAAAAAATTAGTTTATACAGAGAATCATTATTAGAGCTTGTAAAAACAAGTGAACTTTTAATTGAAAATAACTTAAAAGGAGAAAAAATAGAAATAATAAAAGGAAATGGAATAAATATTTCAACTTTACCTAATATTCCTTTAAGAAATCTAGCTCCTATTTCAGTAGAGTTATCTCTTGATAAAAATTATGATAAAAAAATAAAAGTATTAACAGAAGATAAATATACTTTATCAAGAAATTTAGACATGATAAGAAATAAAATTGAAATTATAGAAGGACCATGGCTTGAAATAAAAACTTATGCTGAAGTTTATGCAGAAGAATATTCAATATTTGAAAAATTAACTAATGATATAGTTGAAATTTTAATGGAAAGAAAAGAATATAGTGATGTTACTAGAAGAAAAAATGAAGAAGATGGAATATATATTGAAAGAGATGAATCTAAGAAAAGATTATTAGATTTAGATGAGATGTTGAATTCTCTTATAAAAGAAACTATAAAAGAAAGAATTATAGCACAAAATATAGAAATTCCAGGATTTTTAATGGAGTCTAAATATTTTAATTAATAAAATGATTTATAAAAGCTTAGAAGAAAAATCTTTTAAGCTTTTTTTATAAAAAAAGTCCAAGAGAAACACTCAAGGACTTTTTTCAAAGAAACTTTATTTTATTTTATTTCTTAAAGTTCCAATTTTTTCTATTTGACATTCAATAATATCTCCAGATTTCATATATTTAGGTGGGTCAAATCCAACTCCCACTCCAGAACAAGTACCTGTTGCTATAATATCTCCAGGCTCTAAAGTTATACCTTGAGAAATTTCATTAATTAATTCAGCGACTCCTCTAATCATTAAATTAGTATTAGAATGTTGTCTAACTTCACCATTTAAAATACTTTTAATTTCTAGATTAAGTGGCATAGGCAATTCATCTTTTGTGACAATAACAGGGCCTAAACATGTAAAAGTATCTAAACTTTTTCCTATATACCATTGACGATGTTTACCTTGTAAAGTTCTTGCTGAGACATCATTTATAATCGTGTAACCAAAAATATAATTTTCTACATCTTCTTTTTTTATTTTTTTACCTGTTTTACCAATAATTACAGCTAATTCCACTTCATAATCAAGAGCAGGATCTAAATCCAAATGACCATCAATTTCATCATCTAATCCAAGAAGTTTTGTTGCTCTTTTAGAAAAATAAACACTATTCATAACTTTATTAGATGAATCTTTTTTAATCTCTTTTAAATGATCTGCATAATTAAAACCAGAGCAGATAATATCATGAATAGTTTTTTTTAAAGGAGATAGAATTTTTACTTCTTCTAATTTATATTTTCCTTGTCCGTTTAAATTACCAGATAATAAATTTCTAACAATTTTTAATTCAACTTCATTAAAATTTTCTATAATTTCTTGCATAGAAGAATATTTTTTTCCTAATTCAAAAAAGTTTAAATCAAAAACTTCTTTTTCATCTTTAGAAAGGACTCCAATTAATTCTTCATATCTTTCTTTGGGAGTAAATCTTAAAAATTTCATGGTACCACTTCCTTTCGAATAATGTAAATTTTACTACAATAATATTATATTATAATCTAAAAAAAATATCAAAAAAAAACTTAATAAATTGTTAAAAAATGGCTTCTAATAAGGAAAAAGCAAAAAATTATTTTTAAAAATAAATAATTATTATTTTTTTAAAAAAAAAGTAGAAAGTATAACGGTGATATAATTTCACATTTTATGGAAAATAAGAAAAAAAGATAAAAAATTAAAAAAAAAATGATAAAAAATTTGTTTTACATTCTTTCAAAATGTGGTATAGTACTGATAGTAGCATTACATCAAGTAAGGAGGGATATATTTATGTTAAAAAAAGATTTTGTTGAAAAATATTATGTAAAAGGTGAATTTGCATCTAAAGCTGAAGCTGAAAGAAAAATAGCTGCTTTCTTAGAATGTATAGAAGAAGTTGTTTTAGCTGGAGATGAAATTTCTTTCTTAGGTTTTGGAAAATTCTGTGTTGGAGAAAGATCTGCTAGAACAGGAAGAAACCCTCAAACTGGAGAAGAAATGGAAATACCAGCAAAAAAAGTTGTTAAATTTAAAGCTGGAAAATCTTTCAATGATAAATTAAACAAATAATAATTTTAGATAGCTATCAATTTTTGATAGCTATTTTTATAAAATTTAATGGAGGAAACACTTTGACTAGAACAATAGCTCTTATAGCTCATGATAAGAAAAAAGATGAATTAGTTGATTTTGTAAAAAAACATAAAGATTTTTTTATAAATTATAATTTAGTTGGAACAGGAACAACAGGTGGAAGAATAGTTCAAGCAACAGATTTAGAAGTTACTAGATATTTATCAGGACCTTTAGGTGGAGATCAACAAATAGGAGCTGATATAGCTTCTGGAAAGATATTAGCTGTATTTTTCTTTAGAGATCCATTATCAGCAATGCCTCATGAACCAGATGTTCAAGCTCTCATCCGTCTTTGTGATGTTCATAAAGTACCAGTTGCAACAAATTCAAGAACAGCTGAACTTTTAATAGTTGGATTAAAAGAGGAAGTTAATAGATAAAAATAAAAAGGATTGATACAAAATATATCAATCCTTTTTATTTTTTAGTTTATTTAAAAGCTTTCATTTCTAATAATAATTTTTTAAAGATATCAAAACTTTCTTTTAAAACATTTGGATTAAAATCAAACTTTGAACTATGAAGGGGATAAGTAAAATTTTCTTTTTCATTTCTAATTCCTAATAAAAACATTAAACCTTTATTTCCATTTTGTAAATAAAATGAAAAATCTTCAGAACCAGATAATTTAATATTTTTTATAAATTTATCTTTAGAAATTATCTTTTCAAATTTTCTATATAATTCAGGAGAATTTATTACAGGAGGATAAAAAGGAACAAATGACATTTGGATTTTAACTCCAAAAGCTTTTTCAAATCCCTCGTTAATAGAAGTAACTCTTTCTTTTAAAAATTCAATTAATTCAGTATTAAAAAATCTAATTGTTCCTAAAATTTTAACCTCATCAGGAATAACATTTCTAACTTCTCCAGCTTTAAAACTTCCTATAGTTAAAACGATAGGTTCTAAAGGGTCTATATTTCTTGAAACTATTGATTGATAAGCTTCCACAAGTTTAGCTCCAATAAGAATAGAATCAATCCCCTTATGCGGTTGAGCACCATGACAACCTTTTCCAGTAAGAATTATATCAAAATTTATATTTTGAAAACTCATTGGACCAGGACAAGCAGTTATTTTTCCTTCTTCTAAATCTGGAGTAACATGAAAAGCAAAGATTCCTTCAAAATTTTTACTTTTAAAAAATTCAGAATTAGCTATAAATCTAGCTCCTCCTTTTCCTTCTTCTCCAGCTTGGAAAATTAACATAATAGATTTTTTTAAAATTTTTCCATTATTAATTTCAGATTGTAACCATTTTGCAAAATAAAGCAAATTAGTAGTATGCCCATCATGTCCACAAGCATGCATCATACCATTTATTTTTGATTTATATTGTTTATCATTTTCTTCTTGAATAGGTAAGGCATCAATATCAGCTCTAAATCCAATCCAATTATCTTCTTCACCATAAAAGAGAGCAAGAGTACTAGTACCAATTTCTATATATTCTATATTTAGATTTTTTAAAAAATTTCTAATAAATTTAGAAGTATTATATTCTTCTAAAGCAATTTCTGGCATTTCATGTAATTTTGACCTAACTTCATAAAAAAAATTTTCCAAAATATCACCTCATACAATATTTTAAATTATTATACTTCTCTATATTTTACTTGTCAATATAACTGATATTTATAAAAAGAATTAAGTGATTAATATACAAAAAAAGTACATAAAAACATTTATGTTTTAAAACAATAAAATAATATTGACTAAAAAAATATAACCTAATATAATATTAAAATACATCAAAAAATAAATAGAGGAGATAAAAATGTTTATTCAGCTTTTAATTTTATTATTAATTAATTTTTTAGGAATTTTAATACAAAAAATTTTTAATCTACCATTGCCAGGAACTATTATTGGAATGATAATTTTATTTATTTTATTATATAAAAAAATTCTTAATGAAGAAAATATTGGAAATATTTGCGATAATTTAATAAAAGTTATGGTATTATTATTTTTACCAGCAGTAGTAAATTTAATGGAACATTATCACTATTTAAAGGCTGATATAATAAAAATAATAATTTTATTAGTTATAACAACTGCTATAACAATGGGAATAACAGGAAAAACTGTTGAATTTTTAATAAAGAAAATGGGAGGAAAATAAAATGAATATAAAATTATTAGATACTCCTTTTTTTGGAATAATAATAAGTTTACTTGCTTTTAATATTGGATTATATATTTTTGAAAAAGCTAAAAAATTTCCATTATTAAATCCTTTAGTAACAAGTGGATTTATAATAATATTGTTTATAAAAATATTTAATGTTCCAATGGAATATTATGAAAAAGGTGGAAATTTAATTTCATTTTTTTTAGCTCCGGCTACTGTGGCTCTATCAATGCCACTTTATAGACAAATAAATAAATTAAAAGAAAATTTTTTACCTATAATAATAGGTTCATTAGTAGGAGCAATTACAGCTATAATTTCTATTATATTTTTAGGAAAATTATTAGGAATTGATGAAATTTTAATAAAATCTTTTATACCAAAATCTATAACAACACCTTTAGGAATGGAGTTAAGTGCTTTAATAGGTGGAATTCCTCCTATTACAGTTTTTGCTATAATAGTAACAGGGGTTAGTGGAAATGCAATGGCTCCATATGTATGTAAAATTTTTAATATAAAACATCCTGTTGCCAAAGGATTAGGAATAGGAATATCAAGTCATGCTGTAGGAACAGCGAAAGCTATTGAAATGGGAGAAATCGAAGGAGCAATGAGTGCTTTATCAATAGTTATAGCGGGAATAATAACTTTTATAGTAGCACCAATATTATTAATATTAGTATAAATGGAGGAGAGAAAATGAAAATTTACTTTGTTCGGCATGGAGAAACAGAGTGGAATCTAAAAAAAATATTTCAAGGTATCAAAAATTCCCCTTTAACAAAGTTAGGAAAAGAACAAGCTAGAAAATTAAAAATAAAATTAAATTCTATAGATTTTACACATTATTACTCATCACCACTTGGAAGGGCTGTTGAAACATTAGAAATTTTAACAGAGGATAGAAAAGAAAAAAAATTAGAGACAATAGAATATTTTAGAGAAATAGATATGGGAGAAATGGAAGGAGTTCCTAGGGATGAATTTGAAAAAACTTATCCAACTCAATTTTATAATTTATGGTATAATGGAAAAGAATATGACCCAAGTGAATACAAAGGAGAAAGTTTTCAAAAAGTATTAGAAAGAGTAAGGAACGGTCTAAATTATTTAGAAAATAATCATAAAGAAAATGATAAAATTTTAATAGTTTCTCATGGAATTGCTTTAGAAGCCATATTTGCTTGTATAAATAATCAGGGAGTAGAAACTTTTTCTGAAAGACAAGTTCCTAAGAATACAAGTTTAACAATAGTAGAATATAAAAATAATAAATTTAAAATTTTAGATTTTTCAAATACTTCACATTTGGATGAAGAAAATTAGGGAGGAATATATGAAATTTACAAAAATGCAAGGAGCTGGAAATGATTTTTTATTAATAGATGGTTTCAAATATAATTTAGAAGAAATTATTCCAAAAATAAAAAATTTATGTGATAGAAGATTTGGAGTAGGTGGAGATGGAATAATGGTAGCTCTACCAAGTGAAACTTGTGATATAAAGATGTTTTATTATAATAGTGATGGTTCTCAAGGTGAGATGTGTGGGAATGGCTTAAGATGTTTTGTAAAATTTGTATATGAAAAAGGAATTGTACAAAAAGAAAATTTAAAAATAGAGACTTTAGCTGGAGTTCAATATGCTGATTTAACAGTTAAAGACGGAAAAGTAGAAGCTATTGAAATAGAAATAGGAAATCCTATTTTTAATCCTAAGGATATACCTGTTAATGTAGCTGGAGAAGAGGTATTTAATAGAGAAATAGAAATTTTTGGAGAAAAAATAAAATTTTCTACTATTTTTTTAGGAGTTCCTCATACAGTTATATTTATGGAAAATGAAAATCAATATGATATAAATAAAATTGGAAGGGAGATAGAAGTACATCCTTTATTTCCTAAGAAAACAAATGTAAATTTTATTTTTGTAAAAGACAGAAAAACAATAAAGATATTTACATGGGAAAGAGGAGCAGGAAGAACTTTAGCTTGTGGCACAGGCTCTTGTTCAGCAGGATTAATATCTTATAGATTAGGATATACAGAAAAAGAGGCTAAAATAATTACTGAAGGTGGAGATTTGTATATAAAAATTTTAGAAAGTGGAGTAAAACTTCGTGGTGGAGCTGAAATTACTTTTGAAGGAGAAGTTGATTTAAAGAAATATTAAATTCCTGTGTGAGATTAATAAAGTTTAAAAATAATTAAAATTTTATTAATCTCTTTTTTATTTATAAAACTTTTTTGTAAAAAAAAAGTCTATAATAAGAGAAAATAAAAATGACTATTTTAAAATTTTATTATATAATGTAATGTAAAAATATTTTGAGGTGAATATATGAAATTACTCCATAGATATACAAAAGATGGATTAAATTTAGTTGGAGCTTATTGGGAACCAGAAGAAAAAAAAGCTTGTGTTGTTTTTACTCATGGAATGTTTGATAATATAATAGAGAATAACTTTATAGAATTAATAGGAGAAAATCTTTCAAAAGAGGGGTATGGATTTATTTTCGGGCATAATAGAGGTTATGGAGTTATTAATAGTATAATAGTTAGAGACCCTATAACTAAAAAAGCTGGAAATAAGATAATTGGTTCTACTTATGAAAAATTTGGAGAGTCTATTTATGATGTAGATTTGTGGGTAGAAACAGCAAAAGAATTAGGATATAAAAAAATTATATTAGCTTCTCATAGCTTTGGATGTTTGAAAAATCTATATTATTTATCAAAGAAAGGAATGGATATTATAGAAGGCTTAATTCTTATTTCTGCTCCAGATACAGCAGGATTAGTGGGAAGACGAGAAGAAACTAAAGAGATGTTTTTGGAAGCTGAAAGAAATATAAAAACTGGAAAATCTAAACAAATAATGGAAGGGAAAATGTTAAATATATTTCCTATAAGTTCTAGAACTTTTTATACATTTAGAAAGGGAAGTATTTTAGATATATTCCCATTAGTAGAAAAACCTAAAAATTTTGGAATTTTTAGTGAAATAAAAAAACCGATACTTGTAATTTTAGGAGAGAAAGATAGTGTTATTGTAGACACACCTGAAAAAGATTTAGAAGAATTAAAAAGAAGAGCAATAGGAACAGAGGATTTTTCAAGCAAGTTAATATACGGTGCTAGTCATAAATATATAAAAAAAGAAAGAGAATTATCTTTTACTATAGTAGAATGGATAAAAGAAAGATATTAAAAAAGGAGAAAAATGAAAAATCAATATTTTTATGAAATAGAAAAAAAATATAACGAGATAAAGCCAGATATAGAAAAAAGATTAAATGAATATAAAGAAATTTGGAAAAATGGGACTAATGAAGATATACATGCAGAATTATCTTTTTGTATTTTAACACCACAGTCTAAAGCTCGTAATGCTTGGAAAGCTATTACAAATATGAGAAATGATGGAGTATTATTTACAGGAACTTCTGAAGAATTAACTGAATATTTAAATATAGTTAGATTTAAAAATAATAAAGCAAAATATTTAGTTTTACTTAGACAACAAATGACCAATAAAGATGGTAAAATTATTACTAAAGATTTTTTTGAAAGTTTTAAAACAGTAACAGAAAGAAGAAATTGGATAGTAGAAAATATAAAAGGAATGTCTTGGAAAGAGGCGGGACATTTTTTAAGAAATGTGGGATTTGGGCAAGAGGTTGCTATATTAGATAGACATATTTTAAAAAATTTAGTGAGATTGGAAGTTATCAATGAGATTCCTAAAACTCTTACAAAAAAATTATACTTTGAAATAGAGGAAAAAATGAAAAAATATTGTAAAGAAGTAGGAATTCCAATGGATAGCTTTGATTTACTTTTATGGTATTTAGAAGCTGGAGAAATATTCAAATAAAAAGTGAAATATTTGAAAAAAAATATAAATCATGATATAATTTTCAAGATTGATAAAAATTTTTTGGAGGATTAATGAAAAAGAATGCTACTGTTATAACTTATGGTTGCCAAATGAATGTAAATGAGAGTGCAAAAATAAGAAAGATAATGGAAAACTTAGATTATAATATGACTGAAGATATAGAAAGTACAGATGTGGTATTTTTAAATACTTGTACTGTAAGAGAGGGAGCAGCTACTCAAATTTATGGAAAATTAGGTGATTTAAAGAGAGTTAGAGATAAAAGAGGAACTAAAATTATAATAACAGGTTGCTTTGCTCAAGAACAAGGAAAGAAATTATTGGAAAAATTTCCATATATTGATATAATAATGGGAAATCAAAATATTGGAAGAATTCCAGAAGCTCTTGATGAAATAGAAAGTAATAAAAAAGTTAAACATGTAATTTTGACAGAATATGAAGAACAATTACCACCTAGAATAGATGCTGATTTTGATAATAAAATAACAGCTTCAATATCTATAGGATATGGATGTAATAATTTCTGTACTTATTGTATAGTACCTTATGTAAGAGGTAGAGAAAGATATGTTCCAATGGCAGAAATCGTAGAGCAAACTAAAGAGTTTGTAAAAAAAGGTTATAAAGAAATTATGTTATTAGCTCAAAATGTAAATTCTTACGGAAGAGGGTTATCAAAGGAAGAAACTTTTGCTAATTTATTACAAAATATTTGTGATATAGATGGAGATTTTATTGTAAGATTTGTTTCTCCACACCCAAGAGATTTTACAGATGATGTAATAGATGTTATTGCTAAAAATCCTAAAATAGCTAGATGTTTACATATACCTTTACAATCTGGTTCTACTAGAATATTAAAATTAATGAATAGAGGATATACAAAAGAACAATACTTAGCACTTATAGATAAGATAAAAACAAGAATACCAGATATAGCTATAACAACAGATATTATAGTTGGATTCCCACAAGAAACAGAAGAAGACTTTTTAGATACTTTAGATGTAGTAAGAAAATCAAAGTATGATACAGCTTTTATGTTTATGTATTCTATAAGACAAGGAACAAAAGCAGCTGAAATGGATGGACATTTAAGTGATGATATAAAACATGAAAGACTTCAAAGATTAATAGCTCTTCAAACTGAAATTTCTAAAGAGATAAGTGAAACTTATGCAGGAAGAGTAGAAAGAGTATTAGTAGAGGGACCAAGTAAGAAAAATAAAGATGTTTTAAGTAGTAGAACTTCTACAAATAAAATAGTTTTATTTGAAGGAGATAAATCTTTAGAAGGGCATTTTGTAGATGTAAAAATAAATGAATGTAAAACATGGACTTTATATGGAGAACTAGTTCAAGAATAAAGGAGAAAAAAATGGAATTTGATAAATTTCTATTGAGAGAGCTTCTTGAAATTTGTAAACAATTAGATATAGAAAATGTATCTGGTAAGAAAAAAAGTGAATTAATCACTTTAATAGAAGAGTATTTTAAAAATTCAGATGATTTTACAATAGCTAGTGGAAAATTAGATATAATGGCTGATGGATATGGATTTTTAAGAGATACAACAGTAGAAGGAAAAAAAGATATTTACATTTCATTATCACAGATAAAAAAATTTAAATTAAGACCACAAGATATTATTATAGGTGTAGTGAGAAAACCTAAAGATGATGAAAAAAATTATGCTTTGAGAAAAGTTTTATTTGTTAATAACGAATCTACAGATAAAGCAGAAGCAAGAGTTCCTTTTGAAGAATTAGTACCATACTATCCTACAGAAAAATTGACTTTAGAAACGAACTCTTCTAATATTTCAGGAAGAATAATAGATTTAATTGCTCCAATAGGGAAGGGACAAAGAGGACTTATAGTAGCTCCTCCAAAAGCAGGAAAAACAATTCTCATAAGTACAATAGCAAATTCTATAATTGAAAATTATAAAGATATTGATGTATGGATTTTATTAATAGATGAAAGGCCAGAAGAAGTTACTGATATAAGGGAAAATGTAAAAGGAGCTGAGGTATTTTATTCTACTTTTGATGAAGACCCTAAGAATCATATAAAAGTTACAGAAGAAATTATAGAAAGAGCTAAAATAAAAGTAGAAAATGGAGAAGATGTTATAATTTTGATGGATTCTCTTACTAGATTAGCAAGAGCATATAATATAGTTATTCCTTCTAGTGGGAAATTAATTTCAGGTGGAATTGACCCAAGTGCTTTATATTATCCAAAAAATTTCTTTGGTACTGCTAGAAATATAAAAAACGGAGGAAGTTTAACTATAATTGCTACTGCTTTAATTGATACAGGAAGTAAAATGGATGATATAATTTATGAAGAGTTTAAGGGAACTGGAAATATGGAAATTCATTTAGATAGAAGTTTGGCAGAACTTAGAATATATCCAGCTATTGATATACAAAAATCAGGAACTAGAAAAGAAGAACTTTTAATAGAAAAAGAAAAATTACCAGTTATTTGGAATTTTAGAAGATATTTATCAAGTTTAGACAAAGCATCATCAACAAAATACCTTATAAATGAATTAAAAAAAACAAAGAGTAATGAGGAAATGATAGAAAGGTATAAGAAGAGTTTTGATGAAAAGGAGAATAAGTTTTAATGAAGGTTAAAAGAAATAATAATTTTTATCAAATATCAACTTTAGCAAAAGTAAGAAAAACTTTAAAAAATAAAGATATTATAATTATTACAAGTTTTTTTCTTTTGTTAAACCTTTTTATTGTTAATATTTTTTTGAAACCATTTAGTAAAGAAGTGGTAAATACTTCAGAATTTACAGAATATTATCAAAAAGAATCTAATGATAATATAGAGGATGTTTTTTCTGTTTTAGGTAGAAATTATTTTACAATAAAGAGAAATTATAATTTAAAAACTAAAGAAGTGGAAGAAACAACTTTAGAAGAAAAAGTGGAGAATAAAGTAGTAGAAGAAAAAATAGAAGTAAAAAAAGATCCTTTTGAGGAATTTAAAAATGAGTTTTATACAAAAAGAAAAAATGATGTAGTTGAAAAAATGGAATATATAGTTAAAGAAGGAGATAACTTAAGTGTAATATCAGAAACTTTTTCTCAAAGTATAGCAATTATAAAAGAAAATAATCCTAAACTTAATTCTACAATATATGTTGGACAAAAAATAATTTTATCTACTATAAATGGAATATATTATAAAATAAAATCAGGTGATACTTTATATGATTTAGCTAGTAAATATCAAGTAGATGTAGAAGTAATAAGAAAATATAATAATTTAAAAAATGATGTTTTGATAATAGGAGATGAAATATTTTTAAAAAATCCAGATGTAAATTCTTTGAAAAACTTAGGTGAGAAATTTATTATGCCTGTAAAATATAAAGGTGTTACAAGCCCTTATGGAAATAGATTTCATCCTGTTCTTAAAAGATATATACTTCATTCAGGGGTAGATTTAGTAGCAAGATATGTTCCTGTATATGCAGCAAAAAGAGGTGAAGTTATATTTGCTGGTGTGGCTGGTGGTTATGGAAATCTTGTAAAAATAAAACATTCAGATGGTTATGAAACAAGGTATGCCCATTTGAATAAAATAAATGTAAAAAAAGGGCAAAAGATTCAACAGGGGGATATAATAGGTGAAAGTGGAATGACAGGTAGAGTTACAGGTCCACATCTTCACTTTGAAGTTAGAAAAAATGGAAAAACTTTAAATCCTATGGAGTTTTTGAGAAAATAATTTTAAGACTAAGAGGTATTGAAAATTATACAATACCTCTTTTTATTATGTAAAAAAATAAATAAATGTTTGCAAAAATTTAAAAAAGAATATATAATAGTATCTGTGTTTTATATGACAAGACATATAAACAAAAATATGTAAACAGGAGAAGAAAATGGGATTAAAGGAATTTTGTAAAAAGAAAGATGTTGTATTTAGTACAGAAAGATATTTAATAAGTGCTATGAGTAATATGGCTATGGGACTTTTTTCATCTTTACTGGTAGGAACGATTTTAAAAACAGTAGGAAGTAAATTTAATATATCATATTTAGTTGACGAAGTAGCTCCTTTGGCCATGAGTATGACAGGAGCAGCTATAGGAGTGGCTATTGCTTATGGATTAAAAGCACCTAATTTAGTATTATTTGCTTCTACAATAGTGGGAGCCTTTGGAAATAAAGTAGGAGGACCAGTTGGGGCTTTTGTAGGAACAATAGTAGGAGTTGAGATTGGTAAACTTATATCAAAAGAAACTAAAATTGATATTATTTTAACACCTTCAATAACAATAATATCAGGAATGTTGGTTGGAGAAATTGTAGGGCCAAGTATTTCTAAATTTATGACTTCCTTTGGGAAATTAATAATGATTGCAACAGATTTACAGCCTTTTTATATGGGAATATTTATATCAGTTTTAGTAGGGATAGCTTTAACTTTACCAATAAGTAGTGCAGCAATATGTATGATGTTACAACTTAGTGGATTAGCTGGAGGGGCAGCTACAGTAGGATGTTGTTGTCAAATGGTAGGGTTTGCTGTGATGAGTTTTAGAGAAAATGGTTGGGGAGGTTTAGCAGCTCAAGGAATAGGAACTTCGATGTTACAAATGAGTAATATTATAAAAAATTGGAAAATTTGGATACCCCCAACAGTAGCTTCTGCTATTTTGGGACCTGTCTCAACAATGATATTTAAAATGGAGAATAGTCCTATAGGTTCTGGAATGGGAAGTTGTGGTTTTGTAGGACAAATAGCAACAATAAGTACTATGGAAGAAATAGGGAGAGGTGGTGTAAAATTATATCTAATAATATTATTACTTCACTTTATTTTACCGGCTATTATAACAATAGCAATTTCAATTGTTATGAGAAAAAAAGGGTTTATTAAAGAGGGAGATTTGAAGTTAAATTTATAACAAAAAATGAAAAGGAACCGTCTGGGAAAACGGCTCCAAATCATAAAAATTAATGGGAAAATATTATGATGCTCTAATTATAGAGAAGTAATATGTCAGAAATATGTCAATTGTAGAAAAAAATAAAAAAAAGAAGCTATTATTGGGGGATAGCCTCTTTTTTCATTATAACTAATGGGGAAAATATTATGATGGTTTAATTATAAAAGAACAATGTGTCACAAAAATGTCAAAGGGGAAAATAAAAAAATTAAAAGTAAAAAAGAAGTCATTTTCGTTTTTTGAAAATAACTTCTTTTTTATGATAATTAATTGGGAAAATATTATGATAGCCTAATTATATATATCTATAGTGTCAGAAATATGTCAAATTAAATATGCTATAAAACTTTAAATATTAAATTATATATGATAAAATATTTTTATATGATTTAATATTTTTGAGGTGAAATGTTTTATGAAAAATACAAGAGAAATAAAAGTAGGAAATATATATATAGGAGGACATAATCCTATTGTGATTCAGTCTATGACAAATACTCCTACAGAAGATATAGAAAAAACTGTTAGTCAGATAAAAGAATTAGAAAAAGTTGGTTGTCAATTAGTAAGAGTGACTGTAAATACAGAAAAAGCAGCTGAAGCTATAAAATATATAAAAGAAAAAATAAATATTCCTTTAGTAGCAGATATACATTTTGATTACAAATTAGCTTTAAAAGCTATGGAAAATGGAATTGATAAATTAAGAATAAATCCAGGAAATATTGGTGATGATGAAAAAGTAAAATTAGTTGTAGAAAAAGCAAAAGAATTAAATATTCCTATTAGAATAGGAGTTAATAGTGGGTCTATTGAGAAAAAAATTTTAGAAAAGTATGGAAAAGTTACTTCAGATGGGATGGTAGAAAGTGCTATGTACCATGTCAAACTTATAGAAAAATATAATTATCATAATATAATAATTTCTTTAAAAGCAAGTAATGTAGGTATGATGGTAGAAGCATATAGAAAAATTTCTAATTTGGTAGACTATCCTTTACATTTGGGAGTTACAGAAGCTGGAACTGAGTTTCAAGGAAGTATAAAGTCAGCCATTGGAATAGGAAGTCTTTTAGTAGATGGGATAGGAAATACCATAAGAGTATCTTTAACAGAAAATCCTGTTGAAGAAATAAAAGTAGCAAAAGAGATATTAAAAGTGTTGGGATTGAGAGAGGGAGTAGAAATAGTTTCATGTCCAACATGTGGAAGAACTCAAATAGATTTAATAGGACTTGCTAAAAAAGTGGAAAAAGAATTTGGAAATATACAAAAAAATATAAAAATTGCTGTTATGGGTTGTATTGTTAATGGGCCAGGAGAATCTAAAGAAGCAGATATTGGAGTTGCTGGAGGAAAAGGAGAAGCTCTTTTATTTAAAAAAGGAGAAATTATAAAAAAAGTAAAAGAAGAAGAAATTATTCCTGAATTAAGAAAGATGTTAAATGAAATTTTATAATTATTAAACAAAATTAAAAAAAAATTAGTCAAAAGATTAAATTCATAAAAAAAATTGATTTTAGGAGAAAAAAATGAGAATAAAATCAGGAATTTTATTGACGACTTTATTATTAACTTTAGGGATATCTGGATGTAAAGCTTTAGACCCATTTTTACCAAAGGAATATAATCAAGAGATTGGATTAGAAAAACAAGAGGGAAGATACTTATTTCAAGTAAATTATGACCCTCAATATACAAGACATGTATTTTTAGATAATGTTCAAATAAAACCAGGAGTAAAATACTATGTGAAAGAAGGGAAATATTGGTTTAGATATACAGAGGAAGAAAAATATAGAATATCTCTTTTGTTTTCTAGAAATTCGTTAGATGATGATGATGGTGGAAGTGGTGGTTATTATAATGATTATGAAACAGTTAGAAGAATTAACATGACAGAAGATAAAGTTATAGATATTAAAGGGAATAACTGTAGAATAGAATTTCAAGTAGGAAAAGGATGGAAGTAAATAAAACTGAATATAGGGGGAGAGAGATGGATTTTGATCAAATATATGATGAATATTTCGATCGTATTTATTATAAAATCCTAAGCTCGGTAAAAAATGCAGAAGATGCAGAAGATATAACTCAAGAAGTGTTTGTGAGTGTATATAAAAATTTATCTAAGTTTAGAGCAGATAGTAAAATTTATACTTGGATATATAGGATAGCTATCAATAAAACTTATGATTTCTTCAGAAAGAAAAAAATTGATTTGGAATTAAATGAAGAAATATTAAATATAGAAGATGGAACAGATTTAAACAGTCCTATGATTATTCAAGAAAATTTAAAAAAATTAAGTAAAGAAGAGAGAGAAATATTATTATTAAAAGATGTTTATGGATATAAGTTAAGAGAAATATCTGAACTTAAAGGAAGAAATATTTCAACAATAAAATCTATATATTATAAAGCTTTAAAAAATTTAGAGGAGGAATAAAATGTCACCTAAGGAAAGAGTAAGAATAAATATATATAAAACACTATTAAAAGAAGAACAACAAAAAAATAAAAGAAAATCATATTTAACAATGTCAGTTTTTATAATAGGAATATTTGCAGGTTCTATTTACAATTTTATTCCTTCTAAAGAAACTAATATTAATAATCTTGGAGAATATGCAAATATATCTACTTATAAAAATTTAGATACAAAAAATAGAAATACAAATGATATTATAGATAATTATTTTAATGTTAACAATATTCAAGATAAAACAGAATTAAAAACAGATGAATATTTTGCTATAAATATGCAATCTTAGTGGAGGCAAAAATGTTAAAGAGAAATATATTGACATTATTTTTTATACTAGGAACTTTAGTTTTTTCAGAGGATAATCTTGAAAGTTTAGGAATGATTACTGAAAAAGATTTTGCTAAAGTAGGAGTAAAAAAAGAGAATATAATAAAGGCAAAAGAAATAATAAATAATTCTAGAAATAAATATAATTATCTTTTATTGGATAAAAAAAGTAAAGAGTTAGAAATAAATAAATATTTAATAACAGGAATAGAAAAAAATTGGGATAAAGTTTATAAATTGATAGATGAAATAGGTGATATTGAAGCAGAAATTTTAAAAGATAAAATAAGAGCTCAATATGAAGCTCAACAGTGTATAACACAGGAGCAATATTTAAAAGCAAGGGAGATAGCTATTCAAAGATTACAAACAGTTAATGAAAAGCAACAATTAAATAAAAAATAAAGAAATTTTATTGACTGAAAAGAATAACTATGGTATAATTATTAGGCCGTGAAAATTAATGGAGGTTCATAGCATAAAGATATCGAATCGTGTCAGGTCTGGAAGGAAGCAGCACTAAGGTATTTTTGTGGGTGTGAATTCAAAGTTGTTTTCACGGTATTTAAAGAATATACTTAGGAGAGGGAAACTTCTCCTTTTTTTTATAAACTTAGAGGTGTTATAATGTATAAAGTTTTAAGTGGTGAAGATATAATAAAATATAGTGATACTTTTAAAAGCTTTGATAAATTTAAGAATAATTTAAATGAGGTTGAATGCATTGTTTTAGAAGATAAATCTGAAAAAATAGGATATATATCAGCATGGAAAAAAAATAAAAGTTATTTAATAGAAAATATTTTTATTAGAGAAGAAGATAGATATAAATCAAGTGGAACTAAGTTAATAGATTTCTTTATAACACATAGCAAAAAGAATAATAAAGAAATTATAGAATATATTGGAGAAGAACCTAAAATAAAATCTTTTTTAAAAAAATATGGTTTTAAAGTTGAAGAAGAGAAGGTATTTTATAATTTGAAAGAGGATTCTAGAAAAAGAGATGGAATAATAGTTGTGTTAGGTTCTATAATTTTCAATATATTTTTAGCTGTAATAAAAATTTTTGGTGGATTAAAGGGAAAATCAAATGCTTTGGTAGCTGATGGGTTTAACTCCTTATCTGATGTTGTAAGTTCGATAGCAATCCTTTTAGGAATACATTTTAGTAATATGCCAAAGGATGAAAAACATCCATATGGTCATGAAAAAATAGAAAGTGTAATAGGAATAATGGTAGGATTATTTGTTGTAATAACAGGAATAGAAATAGGAAAAGATTCTATTTTAAAAATTATTTCAAAAGATTATTCTCATATTCCTGAGTTTTCAACAATTTATTTAGCTATAATTTCAATAATTGTAAAATATGGAATGTATTTTTATAAAATGAAGATAGGGAAAGCAACAAAAAATTCTGCTTTAATTGCTGATGCAAGAGATAGTAGAAGTGACGTATTTTCTTCAGCTGGAGTTATTATAGGAATATTATTATCAATCTATATTTCTCCAATATTTGATATTATAGTTAGTATGATAGTAGCACTTTTAATATTAAAAGAGGGAGTTAGTACAATATTAGAAGTTTCAGATGTTATTTTAGATAAACAAGAGAATGAGTTTATAAAAAAAATTGAAGATTATCTTTTGACAAATACTCAAGTAAAAAATGTTCATGATATATATATGAGAAGGTCAGGAGATAAGATATTTTTAAGTTTTCATATAAGAGTTGATAAAAATATGACAGTATATGAAGCTCATAATCTTTCAGATGATTTAGAAGAATCGCTTATAACAGATTTTAAAGAAATTCAAGAAGTTATGATACATATAGATTATTTTATTGAGTAAGGAGTTAATATAAATGAGTATATTAGATGCGTTAAATGAACAGCAGAAAAAAGCTGGAGAAAAAATAGAGGGGCCTGTATTAATTTTAGCAGGAGCAGGTTCAGGAAAAACAAGAACAATTACTTATAGAATAGCTCATATGATATTAGAAAAAGGAATATCACCATATTCTATTTTAGCAGTTACATTTACTAATAAAGCTGCTAAGGAAATGAAAGAAAGAGTTGAAAATTTAATAGGAGAAGATGGAAAAAAAATAATGCTTTCTACATTTCACTCTTTTGGATTAAAACTTTTAAGAATATATGGAAATAAAATAGGATATAACCCTAATTTTACTATTTATGATGTTGATGACCAAAAGAAAGTTATAAAATCAATATTAAAAACTTTAGTAGTAGAAGATAAAGATTTAACAGAAGGAAAAATTGCTTCTATAATTTCAAGATTAAAAGAAGATGGAAAAACTCCTGATGATTATTTAAAAGAGAATACTTATGATAGTAATCATAAAATTATATATGAAGTTTATACTAGATATGATAAAGAATTAAGAACTAATAATGGAATGGATTTTTCAGATATACTAGTAAATACTAATAAACTTTTAGATAATTCTGAAATATTAGATAAAGTCCAAGAAAAATTTAAATATATAATGGTAGATGAATATCAAGATACAAATAATATTCAATATCAAATAGTGAATAAAATTGCTAAAAAATATAAAAATATTTGTGTTGTTGGAGATGAAAATCAAAGTATATATGGATTTAGAGGAGCTAATATTCAAAATATTTTAGATTTTGAAAAAGATTATAGAGAAGCTACTGTTATAAAATTAGAAGAAAATTATCGTTCTACAAAAGTAATATTAGAGGCAGCAAATACAGTTATAAGAAACAATAAAAGTTCTAAGAATAAAAATTTATGGACAAAAAAAGCTACAGGAAATAGAATCTTATTGAAAGCTTGTGAAAATGGTAGACAAGAAGTTAATTTTGTAATTGATGAAATTAAAAAATTAAAAACATCTGGAAAAAGATATAATGATTTTACAATTCTTTATAGAACAAATGCTCAATCAAGACTATTTGAAGAAGGTTTTTTAAGAGAAGGAATCCCTTATAAAATTTTTGGCGGAATTCAATTTTATCAAAGAGCAGAGATAAAAGATATATTAGGATATTTATCTGTAATAAATAATCAGATGGATGGAATAAATTTAGATAGAATAATAAATGTTCCTAAAAGAAAAATAGGAGAAAAAACTGTAGAAAAAATAAAAAATTATGCTTTAGAAAATAATTTAACTTATTTTGAAAGTCTAAAAGAAGTTGAAAAAATAGACGGAGTTGGAAAATCTGCTGTAGAAAAAATAAAAGAATTTACTAAAATTTTAGATACTTTAATAGAAGATAGCATGGAACTTCCTGTATCTGAATTATTTAATGAATTAATACAATTAATAGAGTATAAAAAATATTTAGAAACAAATTATGAAGATTATGAAACAAGAATTGAAAATATAGAAGAGTTAAGAAACTCAATATTTGAATTAGAAAAAATTGTAGATAATTTAACTTTAAGAGAATATTTAGAAAATGTATCTTTAGTAAGTGCAACTGATGATTTAGATGAGGAAAAAGAATATGTTAAACTTATGACAATTCATAACTCAAAAGGTTTAGAATTTCCTATTGTATTTTTGGTAGGATTAGAAGATGAAGTATTTCCTAATACAACAAAAGTTTTAATCGATAATGAGCAATTAGAAGAAGAAAGAAGAATTTGTTATGTGGCAATTACAAGAGCTGAGGAAAGATTATTTTTATCTTTTGCTTCTCAAAGATATAATTATGGAAAAGAGCAATTTATGACTCCGTCTAGATTTATAAAAGAAATTCCAGAAGATTTAATTGAAAGAGCTGTGGTTATACATAGTAAAATAGAAAAAAGTGTAGATGAAAAAATTTATGAAAAAATAAGTAAAAAATCAATTAGCACTTTTGAAAATACAAAAGAATTGAAAAAATCTGTAGAAAATATTAAAAATAATCCGTATAATATAGGAGATAAGGTTACTCATATAAAATTTGGATTAGGAAAAGTAACAAAAATTACAGAGAAAAAAATAACAGTACAATTTGTAGATGGAGAGAAAGACATAGCTTTAATTTTAGCTAGTAAATTTTTAAAGAAATAGGAGGTAAAATGAAAAGAAAAACTCTTAAAAATGAAATGTTTTATGAAGGAATAGGACTTCATAAAGGAAAAAATATAAAACTTCACTTAATTCCTGTAACAAATGGAGGAATAGTTTTTAAAAGGATAGATTTAGAAGAAGGAAAAAATAAGATAAATCTTGATATAAATAATACTTTTGATTTAACTAGAGGAACTAATTTAAAAAATGAATATGGAGCAGCTGTTTACACAATAGAGCATTTTTTATCAGCTTTATATGTGTTAGGAATAACAGATTTAATAGTAGAATTAGGAGATAATGAGTTACCAATTTGTGACGGAAGTGCTAGAATTTTCATTGAGGAAATAGAAAAAGTTGGAATAAAAGAATTAGAAGAAGATATAGATGAGATTGTTGTAAAAGAACCTATATATCTTTCAAAAGAGGATAAACATATAGTAGCTTTACCTTATGATGGATATAAATTAACTTATACAATAAAATTTAATCATACTTATTTAAAAACTCAAATGTTAGAAACTGAAATAAATTTAGAAAATTATAAAAAAGAAATAGGAAATGCAAGAACTTTTGGGTTTGATTATGAAATAGAATATTTGAAAAAGAATAATTTAGCCTTAGGTGGAACTTTAGACAATGCTATTGTTATTCAAAAAGATGGAGTTATGAATCCAAGTGGCTTAAGATATGAAGATGAATTTGTAAGACATAAAATGTTAGATATTATTGGAGATTTAAAAATATTAAATAAACCAATAAAAGCTCATATAATAGCAATAAAAGCAGGTCATGCTTTAGATATAGAATTTGCTAATATTTTAAAAAAAATTTAAAATAAAAAAATAAAAAATATACAAAAAAAACAGTATATATAGTATAATAAAGCTAAGAAAAAAATTGGAGGTAAATTGATGTTAACAGTAACAGAAATAATGGAAAGAATACCACATAGATATCCATTTTTATTAGTGGATAGAATTATAGATATTGATAGAGAAAATAGTACAGTAACAGGAGTTAAAAATGTAACAATAAATGAAGCTTGTTTTCAAGGTCATTTTCCAGGACATCCTATATTACCTGGAGTATTAATAGTAGAAGGAATAGCACAAGCTTTAGGTGTTTTAGTATTTGAATTAGCAGGGGAAGATGGAAAAAATAAAGTTCCTTACTTTGCGGCTTTAGAAGAGGTAAAATTTAAAGCTCCAGTAAGACCTGGTGACCAATTAGTATATGAGGCAAAAATATTAAAACAAAAGAGAAACATAATAAAAGCTGAAGGTGTAGCAAAAGTAGATGGTAAAGTTGTAACTGAAGTTAAATTTACTTTTAGTATAATGGATAAATAATTGTGAATGGGGGAATTAATGTGGTAGAAATACACAGTACTTCAATAATAGAAGATGGAGCAATTATAGGAGATAATGTAAAAATAGGGCCATTTTGTTTAATAGGAAAAAATGTAAAAATAGGGAATGGAACTACAATACAATCTCATGTAGTAATAGAAGGAATAACGGAAATTGGAGAAAATAATACTATTTATTCTTTTGCTTCAATAGGAAAAGCTTCACAAGATTTAAAATATAAAGGAGAACCAACAAAAACTATAATAGGAAATAATAACACTATTAGAGAATTTGTTACTATTCATAGAGGAACAAATGATAAGTGGGAAACAAAAATAGGGAATAATAATCTTTTAATGGCTTATGTTCATGTTGCTCATGATGTAATAATAGGAGATAATTGTATATTTTCTAATAATGCTACTTTAGCAGGACATGTAGAAATAGGAAATTGGGTAATAGTAGGAGGACTTACAGGAATACATCAATTCTGCAAAATAGGGGACCATGCAATGGTTGGAGGAGCTTCAGCTGTAACTCAAGATATATGCCCTTTTATATTAGCTGATGGAAATAAAGCTATTCCAGTAGGACTTAATACAGTAGGACTTAGAAGAAGAGGATTTACTGATGAAGAGTTACTAGATTTAAAAAGAGCTTATAAAATATTATTTAGAAAAGGTTTACCTTTAAAAGAAGCATTGAGTCAATTAGAAGAAATATATAGTGAAAGTAAAAATATAATGACAATGGTTAATTTTATAAAGCAAAGTAGTCGGGGGATATCAAAATAATGGAGAAAATAGGTGTAATAGTTGGAAATGGAAAGCTTCCTTTTTCAATTATGAAAGAAATAGAACATCATAATAATATAGAAATTTTCCCCATTGGACTTTTTGATACAGTAGATGAAAATGTAAAAAAACATATTAACTTTAAAAATTTTAATATAGGTGAAGTAGGAAATATAACAAAGTATCTTATAAAAAATGGAATATTTAAAGTTATAATGTTAGGAAAAGTAGAGAAAGAATTGATTTTTAAAAATATAAAATTTGACAAATTTGGAGAGGAACTTCTTGCTAATCTTCCTGATAGAAAAGATGAGACTCTCCTTTTTGGAGTTATAGCATTTTTAAAATTAAATGGAATAAAAGTTATTCCTCAAAACTTTTTTTTAAAGAAAATAATGTTTGAAAATAAATGTTATACAATGATAAAGCCAAATTCAGAAGATTTATATACTATAAAACTAGGAAAAGAAGCAGCTAAAGCTTTAAGTGAGGTAGATGCTGGACAAACAGTAATTTGTAAAAATTCTTCAGTAATAGCTCTAGAAGGTATAGAAGGAACAGATAAAACTATACTAAGAGGTGGAGAATTAGGTGGAGAAAATTGTATAATGGTAAAAATGGCAAGACCACAACAAGATATGAGAGTAGATATACCTACAATAGGAATAGAAACTATAAAAACTTTAGTAAAAATAAAAGCTAAAGGAGTTGTGGGAGAAGCTGGAAAAATGATTTTTACAGAACAAGAAGAAGCAATAAAATTAGCTGATGAAAATGATATTTTTATTATTGGAATAAAATAACAATGAGGTAATTATTATGAAAATATTTGTTTCAACTGGAGAAGTTTCTGGAGATTTACATCTTTCTTATTTAATAAAAAATATTTTAAAAGAAGATAATACAATTGAATTTTATGGAGTAGTAGGAGAAAATTGTAAAGCTTTGGGAGTAAAATCCTTATTAGATATAAAAGAATTGGCTATAATAGGTTTTTTAGAAGCTATAAAAAAATATAAATTTTTAAAGAAAAAGGCTTATGAATATTTAGAGTTTATTGAACAAAATAATATAGAAAAAGTTATTTTAGTAGATTATGGTGGATTTAATTTAGCTTTTTTAAAACTTTTAAAAGAAAGAATGCCTCAAGTGGAAGTTTTTTATTATATCCCTCCAAAATTATGGATTTGGGGGAAAAAAAGAATAAAAACTTTGAGATTGGCTGACCATATAATGGTAATATTTCCTTGGGAAGTTGAGTTTTATAAACAATATGGAATAAATGTTATTTATTATGGAAATCCTTTTATAGAAAAATATCCTTTATTAAATAGTGAAAATGGAAATAAAATTTTGTTACTTCCTGGAAGTAGAAAACAAGAGGTAACTTCTTTATTACCTGAAATGCTTAATTTAGTTGAAAAAAATAAAGAAAAAGAATTTATTTTAAAACTTCCTGATAAAAAAACTTTTAAATGGATAAATAGAGATTTAAGTATTTATAAAAATTTAGAAATTTTTCAAGGAAATTTAGAAGATGCTGTAAAAAAATCTCAGGTAGCTATTGCTGCTTCTGGAACAGTAACTTTAGAATTAGCTATTATGGGATTACCTGCAATAGTTGTATATAAACCTAGTTTATTAAATCTTTTAATAGGAAGATATTTATTAAAAATAAAATATATCTCTCTTCCTAATTTAACTGAAAATAAAGAAGTTTATCCAGAACTTATAGGAAATCAGTATAATGAAAAAAATATTTTAGACAAACTTCAATTTATAATGTCTAATAGAGAGAAATATCAAATTGATATAGAAAATATTAGAAAAAAACTTTATGGAAAAGATATAATTAGAAGTTATTCTAAATATATTTTGGAAGGAAAAAATGAATGTTAAAAGAAAAATTAGCAAAGATTTATAAAAGTGATGCTTTGGGTGGCTTTATAAAATATAGTTTTAAATATAAAACATGGCTTATAGGAACAGTAAGTTTATCTATAATATCTTCAGCAATGGGAGCAGTACCAGCTTGGTTATCTAAATATTTAGTAGATGATGTTTTAATTTCAAAAAATGGAAAGATGATGATATTAGTAGGTGGAGGAATTTTTCTAACTACTTTAATAAAATCTTTGACAGCTTATTATGCAGAAACTACATCAGTTTATTTAAGTGAAAAAATAAGAAGAGAGATAAAAATAGATATATTTAGACATTTAGAACATTTACCTATATCTTATTTTAATCAAAATAAGTTAGGGGACATTATGGCTAGACTATCTGGAGATTCTTCAAATTTAGGGAGAATAGGTTTTCTTTTATTTGATATGTTAAGAGAAATGATAACAGTTTCAGCTTTTTTAGTTAGAATGTTTCAAGTGGATGTTATCCTTTCTTTGATAGCTTTAGTAGTAGCTCCAGCTATTTTTATTATGGTAAAAAAATATACTAAAAAACTTAGAAATACAGGTAAAGAAAGACAAGATACAATTGGAGATGCTACAGCTTTTATGCAAGAATCTTTAGCTGGAGTTCAAGTTATAAAAGGTTTTAATAAAATAGATGATGTTATAACGAAATACGAAAATGTAACTGATGGAGAGATGAAAAAGATATATAAAGCAGCTAAAATAAAAGCAAAAATATCTCCATTAAATGAAGTTTTAACAGCTTTAATGTTGGTTTTAGTGGCTGCTTATGGAGGATATTCAATTATATATCTAAAAACTTTTACTCCAGGAGATTTGATTTCTTTTTTAACAGCAGCTGGACTTATGCAACAACCTCTTAAAAGATTTGTAAGAAGAAATAGTGAACTTTATGAAATAGTTCCTTCAGGTGACAGAGTAATGGAAATATTTAAAATAGAACCTGAAAGAGATTGTTTTATAGAAGAACCAAAAGTCTTTAGTGGTGAAGTTGAAAAAATTACTTTTGAAAATGTTGACTTTACATATCCAAATACAGAAACAAAAGTGTTAAAAGATGTAAGTTTCCAAGTAAAAAAAGGAGAAGTAGTAGCCTTTGTAGGAAGTAGTGGAAGTGGAAAAACTACAATAGTTAATTTACTTCCTAGATTCTATGATATAGATAGTGGAAGTATAAAAATAAATGATGTAGATATAAGAGAATACTCTTTAAAACAATATAGAACTCACATAGGAATGGTTCCTCAAGACACATTTTTATTTAGTGGAACAATAGCTGAAAATATTTCTTTTGGAAAACCAGGGATTTCAAGAGAAAAAATTGAAGAAGCTGCTAAAATGGCTAATGCTTATAATTTTATTATAGAATTAGAAAAAGGTTTTGAAACAGAAGTAGGAGAAAGAGGAGTTCTCCTTTCTGGAGGACAAAAACAAAGAATTGCTATTGCAAGAGCTTTAATTCAAGACCCAGCTATAATGATATTAGATGAAGCTACTTCAGCTTTAGATACAGAATCAGAAAAACTTGTACAAGAGGCGTTAGATAAGTTAATGGAAGGAAGAACAACTTTTGTTATAGCTCATAGATTATCTACTATAATATCAGCAGATAAGATAATAGTTATGGATAAAGGGATAATAAAAGAAGTAGGAAAGCATGAAGAATTATTAGCCAAAAAAGGATTGTATTCTAAATTATATAATATTCAATATAATAGAGAAAAAGAATTAGCAACATTATAAGAGGAGAGAAAAAATGAGTAAAATTTTAAGAGAAGATGGAAGAGATGTAGATAATATTAGAAAAATAGAAGTAGTAAGAAATTATACAATACATGCAGAGGGTTCCGTTCTTATTTCATTTGGAAATACCAAAGTTATATGTACTGCTTCTATATCTGATAAAGTACCTCCATTTTTAAGAAATACAGGAAAAGGATGGATAACTGCTGAATATTCAATGTTACCTAGAGCAACAGAAGAAAGAACACAAAGAGAATCAGCCAAAGGAAAACTTAGTGGAAGAACTATGGAAATTCAAAGATTAATAGGAAGAGCATTGAGAGCTTGTGTTGATTTAGATAAAATAGGAGAAAGAACAATAACAATAGATTGTGATGTTATTCAAGCTGATGGAGGAACAAGAACAGCCTCAATAACAGGAGGATATATTGCTTTAGCTATGGCTATAGAAAGAATGGTAAAAATAGGAACTTTATCAGAAAATCCTTTAAAATCTAAAATAGCAGCTATAAGTGTTGGAATTGTAAATAGAATACCAATGTTAGATTTAAAATATAGTGAAGACTCAGCAGCTGAAGTTGATATGAATGTAATTATGAATGATAAGGGAGAATTTGTAGAAATTCAAGGAACAGGAGAAGAAGCTACTTATAGCAGAGCAGAATTAAATCAATTACTTGATTTAGCTGAAAAAGGTCTTAAAGAGTTATTTGAAATACAAGATAAAAATCTAGTTGAAGAATTTGGTACAGTTGAAAGATAAGGTGGAAAAATGAAAATCTTTTTAGCAACAGGAAATAAACATAAGATAGAAGAAATAAAAAAGATATTTTCAAGAGAAGATATTGAAATTTTATCTATAAAAGATGGAATAGAAATACCTGAAGTAATAGAAGATGGAAAAACTTTTGAAGAAAACTCAAAGAAAAAAGCTTTAGAAATTTCAAAATTTACAAATATGATAACAATAGCTGATGATTCAGGAATATGTGTTGAAGCCTTAGGAGGAGCTCCTGGTGTTTATTCAGCAAGATATTCAGGAGAAAATGCTACTGACGAATCAAATAATAAAAAACTTATTGAAAATTTAAAAGGTATTGAAAATAGAAATGCCAAATTTGTCTGTGTAATAACTTTAGCAAAACCTACTGGAGAAACTTATAGTTTTACTGGAGAAATTTCTGGAGAGATAATAGATGAACCTCGTGGAAAATTTGGTTTTGGTTATGACCCATATTTTTATGTAAAAGAATATGGGAAAACAACAGCTGAAATGGAAGATTTCAAAAATAAAATCAGTCATAGAGCTAGAGCATTAGCAAAACTTAAAGAAAATCTAGATAATATATTAAAATAAGCTAGTTGAATAAGCTAGCTTTTTTATATTTATATAAAATTTATAAAAATATAGAAAAATTTTAAAGAAATAAATTAAAATTTAATGGTAAATTATAGTATAATATAAAGGTATAGAAATTTTTTGAATGTATTAAGGAGGAAATATGATTCCAAGTGAAATAGTAAAAGAATTGGATAAATATATTGTTTCACAAGATGAGGCAAAGAGAAATTTAGCAATATCATTAAGAAATAGATATAGAAGAAAAAATATAAAAGATAAAAATATGAGAGAAGAAATAACTCCTAAAAATATTATTCTTATGGGTTCAACAGGAGTTGGAAAAACAGAACTTGCTAGAAGATTAGCTAAAATTACAAAATCACCATTTTTAAAAGTTGAAGCTACTAAATATACAGAAGTGGGTTATGTAGGTAAAGATGTAGAAAGTATAATAAAAGATATAGTTTCTCTTACAGTTAAAAGATTTACTTCTGAAAAAACAGAAGAGTTAAAAGAAAAATATTATGATATGGCTGTAGAAGAAGTAGCTAAAAAAATAAATAATTTAGATACTTTAGATGATAATTTTAAATTTAATTTAATAGAAGAAATAAAAAAAGGAAATTATGATGAAGAAACTATTGAATTAGATAAAAGTCAATATGAACAAGGAAATAAATCTCCTATAATAGAAATAATGGGTTATTCAGAAAAAGGTGATATTGGAGATATAATCCAAAATGTAATGAGTATGGGAGAGGGACGAAAAGGAAAAAAATCTAAGGTAAAAGTAAAAGAAGCAATTAATTTAATAATAAATAAAGAAATTGAAGAAAATTTAGATTATGACGAAATAGGAAGAGAAGCAGTAAAAAAAGTAGAAAATGATGGAATTATTTTTATAGATGAAATAGATAAGATAGCTGGAACTAATAGTGTAGGAAGAGGAGAAGTTTCCCGTCAAGGAGTTCAAAGAGATATTCTTCCTATAATTGAGGGAACAACTGTTATGACAAAATATGGTCCTGTAAGAACAGAACATATTTTATTTATAGCTGCTGGAGCTTTTAGTGAAGCAAGTTTTTCAGATTTAATGCCAGAACTACAAGGAAGATTCCCATTAGTTGTATCTATGGAAGATTTAACAAAAGAAGATTTTGTAAAAATTTTAACAACAGTAGATTATAATTTAATTGAACAATATAGAAGTTTGCTTTTAGTTGATAATGTAGAAATAAATTTTACTAAAAGTGCAATAGATAAAATAGCAGAGTATGCATATGAACAAAATTGTACTGTAGAAAATATAGGAGCTAGAAGATTGGCTGCTGTAATAGAGTTGATTTTAAGAGATATAATGTTTGAAGCTCCATATAAAGAATTTAAAAAAATAAATATAGATAAAAAAATGGTTGATAAAATCATAAAAAATGAAAAAGAAGATGAAAATTTAGATAAATATATATTATAGGAGAAAATTTATGCATTTAAAAGGAATAGAGATATACGGATTTAAATCTTTTGGTGAAAGAATAAAAATAGATTTTAATAAGGGAATAACATCAATAGTAGGACCTAATGGGTCAGGAAAATCAAATATACTAGACTCTATTCTTTGGGTGCTAGGTGAACAATCATATAAAAATATAAGAGCTAAAGAAAGTAAAGATATAATATTTTCTGGTGGAGAATCTAAAAAAAGTGCAAACAATGCTGAAGTTTCTCTTTTTATAGACAATAAAGATGGATATTTTTCAACTGATGAAGAAACTTTAAAAATAACGAGAAAACTTTATTCTAGTGGGGAAAATGAATATTTAATCAATGATAAAAAAGCTAGACTTAAAGATATTAGTGATATGTTTTTAGATACAGGAATAGGAAAATCAGCATATTCTGTAATAGGTCAGGGTAAAGTAGAGAGAATAATTTCATCTTCTAAAAAAGAAGTAAAAGAAATAATTGAAGAAGCTGCTGGAGTAAAAAAATATCAAATAAGAAAATTAGAAGCTGAGAAAAAGTTAGAAAATGTAGTAAATGAAGTTGAAAAAATAGAACTTATTTTAACAGAAACAGGGGAACAAAGAACAAAAATAAAAAAACAAGCTGAAAAAGCTTTGGAATTTCTTCAAATAAAAGAAGAAAGAGACTCTCTTAATAAAGGAATAAATATTTTTGAACTTTTAAAAAATAGAGAAAATCTTGAAAAAACTCAAGAAAAAAATCAGGAGTTATTAGAATCTCTTAATAAAATAAAAAATGAAAAAGATGAAAAAGAAAAAGAAATTAAAGAGGTTACAGAAAATATTCAAAAAATAAAAAATGAAATTCAATTATTAATGGATAAAAATGAAAATTTAAAAAAAATAATAAATGATTTTGAAAAAGAAAAAGCAAAACTTCTAGAAAGAGAAGAGGGATTTAAAAGAGAAGAAAAAGACAGAAGAGATAGAATAGAATCTTTTAAAGAAAAATTAAATAAAAATCAAGAAAATCATAAAATCCTTTTAGAAGAAAAAGAAAATTTAAAAGTAATTTTAGAAGATGGAGAAGATAAAGTTTCATCTTTAGAAGTTCAAATTAAAGAATTAGAAAGTAAAAAAACAACTTTAGAAAGAGAAGTTGATTTAAAGAAAAGACAATTAATGGATTTAGAAGTTGAAAAGTTACATTATGAGAATGCTCTTGAAAACTCTGAAAAAAGAATAAAGGGAAGTACAGTTAAAATAAATAATCTTATAAAAGAAATAGAAGAAATAGATAAAAAAATATTAGATAGTAATCAATTATTTGAGGAGTGTAAATCTAAAAAAGAAAATTTAGAGAAACAAATTGCTGAAAATGACGAAAATCAACTTCAATGTGAAAAAAATATTTCAGATTATAGTGTAAAAATAAATAGAATAAATGATGAAATTAGAAAAGCTGAATTTGATTTTTCCAAAAATAAAGAGAGATATGATTCCATTCATAGATTTGAAGAGAATAACGAGGGATTTTATAAGGGAGTAAAGGAGATATTAAACTTAAATATAAAAGGTGTAGAGGGAGCTCTTATTTCAATAATAAATATCCCAGAAAAATTTGAAAAAGCAATAGAGGCTTCGATTTCAGGAAATTTACAAGATATTGTTGTAGAAAATAGTGGAATTGCTAAAAAATGTATAGAAATTTTAAAGGAAAAGAAAGTGGGTAAAGCTTCTTTCTTGGCAATGGATACTATAAAAACTTTCCCTAAAAAAGATATTCCAAAATTAGATGGAGTTATTGGAAGAGGTTCTGAATTAATCTCATTTGAGGCTAAATACCAAAAAATTATTGATATGGTATTAGGAAATCTTTTAATAGTAGAAGATGTTGATACTGCAATTAATATTTCAAAGAAAAATATTTTTTCAGGAAATATAGTCAGCCTTTCTGGAGAATTTATAAGTGGAACAGGTAGAATAACAGGTGGAGAAAATAAAGTTACTGCTATTTCTCAAATGTTTGAAAGAAGAAAAGAAGCAAAAAGATTAGAAGAACTTTTAAAAAATTTAAGTAATAGTATCAAAAAGAATAAAGAATTATATGAAAAATTAAATGAAACATTAGTGGAATTAGAAAATAAAACTCAAACTTTAGATACTCAAAATTTAAGTTTAAGGAAAGAGATAAAAAATCTATCAGAAGAATTTGAAAATTTGAAAAGTAAAAATGAAAGATTTATTAAGGAAAAAAGAGTAGCTATTTCTGAAAAAGAAGAGGAAGAGAAATATCTTTTAGAATATAATAAAAGAATAAAAGAATCTTTAGATACTAAAGAAACTATTGAAAAAAATACTAAAGAAACAAAAATGTATATAGAAATAAAATCTAAAGAACTTGAATTGTTATCTGAAAATATTAAAAAATTAAATGATGAATTTTCAGATATAAAGATAAAATTTTTAAATACAAAAGATAGAAATATCCAAATAGAAAATGACATAGAGAAAAATAATAATGAAAAAAAAGAGCTTATTGAGGAAGAAAAAATAGCTAAAGAAAAATTAGAAACTCTAATAAAGGAACTAGAAAATATAAAAAATACTTTAGAAAAAATAGAAAAAGATAAGATGGAAAAAGACTTACAATTTGAAAAAGAAAGTAGGGAATTGTTAGTTACTAATGAAAAAGAGCAATTTTTCCAATTAAAAGAAAAAGAGTTAATAGGAATTATAAAAGATATTGAAAGTAAACAATATAAAGAAGAAGAAAAATTAAAAAATGAATTAGAAAAAATAGAGGAATATCAAAGAAAAATATCTTTTTTAGAAGAAAATATAAATTCTATGAAAGAAATCAAGGAAAAATTAGTAGAAGAAAGTATTTATAAATCTTCTATTGATAGAGTTAAGTACTTAAGTAATAAACTAAAAGATTTTGAAACTGTAAATTTATTGGCTGTAGAAGAATTTAAAGAGTTAGACCAAAAATATAATTTTATAAAAACTCAAAAAGATGATTTAGAAACAAGTAGAAGTTCTCTTCTAGAAATTATAGAAGAAATAAGTCAAGCTATAAGAGAAAGATTTTTTGATGCTTATAATAATATTAATATTAATTTTAATCAAATGTGTATGGAAACCATTGATAATTCTGAGGGAAGTTTAACTCTTTCAAATGAAGAAGATTTTGAAAATTGTGGTGTAGAAATATTTGTAAAATTTAAAAATAAAAAAAGACAATCTCTCACTTTATTGTCAGGTGGTGAAAAATCTATGGTTGCAATAGCTTTTATAATGGCAATATTTATGTATAAACCAAGTCCTTTTACTTTTCTTGATGAGATAGAAGCAGCTCTTGACGAAAAAAATACTAAAAAGCTTATAAATAAACTAAAAGAATTTACTGATAAATCTCAATTTATTTTGATAACACATAATAAAGAAACTATGAGGTCATCAGACAGTATTTTTGGAGTTACAATGAATAAAAAAATAGGAATTTCTAAGATAGTTCCTGTAAATTTATAAAAAAATAGCAAATATTAAAATTTTCTTTGATTTTTATCAAAATAAAAGGTAAAATATAATGTGTTATTATAACTGAAACGAAGAGGGAAAAATGAAACTGTTAGCATATATATATTATCTTATCACGACCTTTAGAAATTGGCTTTATGATAAGAAAATTTTAAAAATAAATAAAGTAGATGATGTTTTTGTTATTTGTATTGGAAATATAACTGTTGGCGGTACAGGAAAAACTCCAGCAGTACAATATTTTGCTAAAAAACTTCAAGAAGAAGGAAGAAATGTTGTTGTTGTTTCAAGAGGATATAGAGGTAAGAGGAAACAAGACCCTTTAATTGTTTCTGATGGGAAAAAAATATTTGTTACTTCAAAAGAAAGTGGTGATGAGCCATACAGCCATGCAACAAACTTAAAAGTTCCTGTAATAGTTGGAAGGAATAGATATGAAGCAGCAAAATTAGCTAAAGAAACTTTTAATGCTGATACAATTTTATTAGATGATGGTTTCCAACATAGAAAATTTTATAGAAATTGGGATATAGTTTTAGTAGATGCTACCAATCCTTTTGGATGGGGAGCACTACTTCCTAAAGGAACATTAAGAGAAAGATTTGAAGATGGAGCAAAAAGAGCTTCAGAATTTATTATAACAAAAGCAGATTTAGTTCCAGAAAGAGATTTAGAAACAATAAAAAGATTTTTAAGAATGAGATTTGGTAAACCAGTATCAGTTGCTATGCATGGAATAAAATCTTTGTATGATATGTCAGGAAATATGAAACCACTTTTTTGGGTAAAAGGTAAGAGAGTTTTATTATTTTCTGGGCTTGCTAACCCACTTAATTTTGAAAAAACTGTTATTTCGTTAGACCCATCTTATATAGAAAGAATAGATTTTTTAGACCATCATAGTTTTACTCAAAAGGATATAGATTTAATTGAGAGAAAAGCTAATGAAATGGGAGCATCATACATAATAACTACTGAAAAAGATGCTGTTAAATTACCAAAAAATATAGATTTAAAGAATTTATTTGTTTTAAAAATAGAATTTGAAATATTAGAAAATAATACTTTGCAATGTTTGAGAGGAGAAGAAAATAATGACTGAGATTTTAAGCCTAAATGGGCTTAATAAGAAAGAGTTAGTTTTAAAATTAACTGATTTTTATAAGAAAAATGAAAATTCAAGAAATATACTTTTAAAAAATGTGATTCATACAACAAATAAAAGAGCTTTTTTTACAATAGATGAAAATTGTAACATAAAAAGAAAAAGTGGAAATTTTGTATTAGCTAGTACAATATTTGTAGATGAAGATGAAAAATTTTTAGAATATCTTGTAGATAATATAGATTTATCAGACCAAGATAAATATAATGAAATTTCTATAAAAAGAATGTCAAATGAAAAAATAGAAGTTTTAGAAAAAAATTCTATAAAATTAATAGTAAATGGAAAATTAGAATTTGGTATAAAATATCTTTATGAATTATATAAAAGAGATGAGGAAAGATTTTTTAAATTTTTAAGTAAAATAGCTTTAATGGATAATATAGATTTTAATAAAACTTTATATGTTTATTCTTTAAAAAAATATTTTGAAAAATATGGATATTCTTTAGAAATTTTTTATTATGTAATTTCTTATATTATCAAAGCAAGATTTGATTTATATGAATTTGAAAATATAAAAGTTTTTGAAGATATAAGAAAAGAAGAATTAAAAAATAGATTTTTAAACAATATAGAGAAATATAAAAATTTAGAAGGATTAAAACTTTTAAGTTATTTAAAAACTTTATTAGAATATGATTTTGAAAATGAAGAGAAATATATAAATATTTTAAAAATTAGAATGGATAAGTTAGAAAATAAAAATTCTTTGGAAAAATTAGATAGCATAACTGAAGAAATTTTTAATAAACTTATAAAATAATGGAGAATTAAAAGTGAGAATAGGGATTTATGGAGGAAGTTTTGACCCCCCACATTTAGGACATAAAAAAGTAGCTGAATTTGTAGTAAAAAATCTTAATTTAGATAAACTTTTAATAATACCTGTTGGAATTGCTTCTCATGGAAAGAATAATCTTTCTAATAGTATTTTAAGATATGAAATGTGTGTTTTAAATTTTTCAGATATAGAAAAAGTTGAAATTTCAAAAATAGAATTAGAAAAAGATGAGTTGTCTTATACATATAGAACTTTAGAAAATATTATAAATATTTATGGAAAAAATAATGAATATTTTGAAATAATAGGAAGTGACTCAGCAGCTTATTTTACTAAATGGAAAAATTATAATAGTATTCTAGAAAATTCAACAGTAGTTATATTGAGAAGAAAAGGTTATACAAGCGAGATAAAATCAGAAAAAATTATTGAATTTGAAAATGAATATTTTGATGTATCTTCAACAGAAATAAAAGAAAAATTAAAATATAATGAAGATTGTAGAGAATTTTTAGATAAAAAACTTATTAATTTTATAAAAGAAAATAATTTATATAAATAAAAGAGAGGGTAACCTCTCTTTTATTTTATATTCATACCTTTTTTTACTTTTTGAAGTTTATCAGGAGATAAAATTTCAATAAGTTTAAATCCTAAATCTTGCATATAACCTGTACCACAAACAGTAATAAGATTATCATCTATCATAATAGGATTATCCAAAATATTACAAATATCACCTACTAAATTAGAGTTTGAATAATGAATAGTGATATTTTTTTCATTAATTAAATTATTTTTTGCAAGAAATAAAGGAGCTCCTGATATAGCAACTACAAGTTTTTTATTTTCTAAATAATATTTAATAAGTTTTAGACATTCTTCACTTCTAAAAAGATTTTCATATCCAGAATAACCACCAGGTAAAATTATACAATCTCCATCTTTATATTCATTAAACATATCATCAGCTTTGATAAGAATATTTTGTGCAGAATTAACAAAAATATCTTTATTTAATGAAAGAGTAACCACTTTTATTTTAGCTCTTTTTAAAATATCAATAGGAACAGTAGCTTCTATTAACTCAAATCCCTCCCCTAATAAAACATAAACTTTCTTCATAATTTAACTATTTTTTCTTAGTTTCAACTTTTTTATTTTCTTTAGTTTCAGTTTTTTCAGGAGTAGTTGTTTCTTTTGCTACTATTTCATCTTTTTTATCTTCAACTTTATTTTCAGGATTTTGTACTTCTGGGAAAGCAGCTTTTAATTTTGAATTTAAATCATATTTTTCAACTAAAGAATTAACATAATTAATTTTTTCTTGATTAGTTTTTTGTATTAAAAGTTGTTCTCTAATTTGAGGTAAAACAATTTCAGGATCTAATTTTTCTAATTTATCAGCATTTTCTTGATAAACTGATAAAAGCTCTCCATCACTTACAACAGCTCTTTCTCTACCCATTTTTGTTAAGAAAAATTCTTTTTCAAGGTTTTCTTTTAATTCATTTAATTCTTTCAATTCTTCATCTGTATATTTAATTTCACTCATTTCTTTAGATATAGCTTTATTAACAAGAATGGCAGCAGCTTGGTTTTGGTCATCTTTAACATTTTGTATCTCTTCTTGAGTAAGAGTAATCTCAATATTTTTATTTGATTTAGGAGCTTCACAACCTCCTAAAATTAATATTCCTGTTAAAAATAAAAATAAGTGTTTTTTCATAGTAAATCCTCCAATAAACTTTAATTTTATTTATTTGATGATTTATACTAATAAAAGGTTTAAAAAAAAATAAATTTATTATAAAATTATTATAAGGTGGTGAAAATCAATGTATGAAAAATTTAATATAATAAAAAAAGATATAATTACTATAACAGGAGCAGGAGGAAAAACTTCATTAATGTTTTTATTAGCTAGGGAGTTGTCAAAATTTGGAAAAGTTTTAGTAACAACTACAACAAAAATAAAAATTCCTAATGAAGATAGTTTTGAAAAATTAATTATAAATAGTGAAATACAAGAAGGAAATAATAAAAATATTTTTGTTATGGGAGAAAAAATAGAAAATAATAAAATAGTAGGTTTAGACTATTTAAAGATAGAGAATTTAAAAGATAAGTTTGATTATATTTTAATAGAAGGAGATGGAGCAAAAGAAAAATTAATTAAATTTTGGAATAACACAGAACCATGTATACCTAAATATTCTACTAAAATTATAGGAGTGTTAAATTTAGATGTTTTTAATCTAAAGTTAGATAGTGAAAATGTTCATAGATATGAAATTTTAGAAAAAGTTTTACCAAATTATAGAGAAAAAAATATAGATGAAAATTTTTTGATAGAGTATATAAAAAAAGCAAAATATTTCGATAATAATAAAAATAGTGAAAAATTTTTATTTATTAATGGGATAGATGGCATAGCTAAAGATAAAAAAGAAAAAATAGGGATATTTATAAAGAAAAAATTAGAAGATGAAAAATATAAAGTTAAAATAATTTTAGGAAGTATAAAATAAAAAAGGAAAATAATTTCTATTTTCCTTTTTTTATTTTAATATTAAAGATTAGCCATTTCATAAAGTCTAGCTATTCTATCTTTAGTTGATGGATGAGTACTAAATAATGTAGCCATTTTATCTCTTGATGAAAGAGGACTTACAATAAACATATTTTCTGTAGATGGACTAGCATTCATAGGATTTCTAGCCACTCCAATTTCAAGTTTTTCTAAAGCATTAGCTAAATATAAAGGATTTCCACTAAGTTTAGCTCCATATTCATCAGCTTTATACTCTCTAGTACGAGATATAGCCATTTGAACAAGCATAGCAGCAATAGGAGCAAGAACAGCTACAAGTAAAAGTGCTATTGGATTTCCTCTATCTTCATCATCTCTATTTCCACCAAAAATAGCTCCCCATCTAGCCATATTAGCTAAGAAAGATATAGCTCCAGCAAAAGTAGCAGCCACTGTTCCAATTAAAATATCTCTATTATTTACATGACCTAGTTCATGTCCTATTACTCCAGAAAGTTCATTATCATCTAATATTTCCATAAGTCCAGAAGTAACAGCCACAGCAGCATTTTTTGGATTTCTTCCTGTAGCAAAAGCATTAGGTTGATTTGAATGAATTATATAAACTTTAGGCATGGGTAAATCAGCTTTTTTTACCAATCCTTGTACAAGTTTATAAAGGTCAGAATTTACAGAAACTGGTTTAGCATTATACATTTTAAGAACAATTTTATCACTGAACCAATAAGAAATAAAATTTGTAAATCCAGCTAAAATAAGGGCAAAATATACCCCTTGTTTTCCTCCAATAAGATTACCTATGAAAAGCATTATAAAAGTCATTACTCCCATAAGTATAAAAGTTTTAAAATTTTTCATTTACTCCTCCTGAATTTTTAAAAATAATTGAATATTATACAAAATTTAAGTATAATTAATTATAATTTTTTTTAGTGTTATTTAGATGTTAAAATATTCAAATTAGTTTAAAATAAATAAAATATATTAAGGAGAACAGATGAAAAAAATATATAAAAAAGCAATAATAGATATTGGAACAAATTCTTGTAGATTATTTATTTCAGAAGTTGAAGAAGAAAATGAAAAAGTTAAAATTTTAAAAAAATTATATAAAGAGACAAGTATTACAAAATTAGGTAACTATATGGATAAAAATTTAGTTATATCTGTAGAGGGTATTAACAAGTTAATAGAAGTTATAAAATATTATAAAGATATTTGTACAAAATATTTTTGTGATAAAATCATAGCTTTTGGAACTTCAGCCATAAGAGAATCTAAAAATAAAGATGAAATTATAAATGAAATCTTTAATAAAACGGGAATAAAAATAGAAGTTGTTTCAGGAAATCAAGAGGGAGAGATGACTTTTTTAGGTTCAAGTACAGAATTTTCAGAAAAAATAATGCTAATAGATATAGGGGGAGGAAGTACAGAGTTTATATTTGGAGATTCTGAAGAAATAAAATATTTAAAAAGTTTTAAGTTAGGAGCAGTAAGAGAAACAAAGGATTATTTTTCTAATGATAATTATGAAAAAATAAAAATTTGTCAAAACTCTATAAGAGATAGAATAAAAGAAGTAGAAATTTTTAAAGATGAAAAATTTATTCTTGTGGGAGTAGCTGGAACTGTAACAACTAATGTAAGTGTTTATAAAAAAATGAAAATATATAATTCTGAAAAAGTCCATTTATATAAATTAACTAAATCTATGTTAGAGGAAAATTTAAAAAAATATTTAGGTTTAAATTTAGAAGAAAGAATGAAAATGATTGGATTACAACCTGAAAGAGGTGAAAATATAGTAGCAGGAACAATTATAGTTTTGGAAATAATGAATATATTAGGAAAAGATGAAATAATTGTATCTGAATGTGATGGATTAGAAGGGGCTATGATAACTCTTAAATAAGGAGGAAAAATGAAAACATATCATTATATAGTTAGTGGAAAAGTTCAAGGAGTAGGATATAGATTTTGTGTTGGATATAAATTAAAAAAGTTGGAAATGAAAGGAATAATTAGAAATTTAGATTCTGGTGATGTAGAAATATATCTTCAAGGTGAAGAGGAAAAAATAAAAGATTGTGAAAGACATATAAAATTAGGTTCTCCTTATGGAAAAGTAACTAACATTGAAAGAGAAATTGTAGATATAAAGGAATTTTCAAAATTTAATATTGAATATTAATATAGTAAATGATATAATTTCTATTGGTTAATAATTAGAGGGTAATAATCATAAAAGTATATTAAAGAATATTTAGAACAAAAATATCAAGTTAAAAGAGAAAATAATATAAAAATATCAGTCTAAATATTAGTGAAAAAATAGACTAAGTTAATAGAAATTTATAATTTCTTAGATTTTAAGGAGTGAAAAAGAATAATGGAAATAGCTTTAATAATAGCATTGATTTTATTTTTTATAATAGCTGGTATTTTAGGACCACAAAGAGCATTAGGATTTATCCCTATATTAATGATAATGGCTGTACTATTTGTATTTTTTGGATATATAATTGTAGCTTTTTTCCCATTTATATTAATATTTTTAATTTGGAATTTATTAACAGGAAAAAATAATACTAATAATGGAAGAACTAGAACATATTATTATAGAACTAGTACTAATGCAGAAGATTTTGAAGAATTTTTTAGAAGAGCTAGCGAACAAAATAATGGTGGATATTATTATGGTGGAAGTTATGGAAATACAAATAATGGAAGCAATAACTATGGTGGATATAGAAATTATTTTGAAGATAAATCAAAATATTATAAAATTTTAGGAATTCAAGAGGGAGCTAGTCAAGAGGAGATAAAAAAGGCTTTTAGAACTCAGGCAAAACTTCATCACCCTGATAAATATGCAAATGCTTCTCAAAGTGAAAGAGATTATCATGAAAGAAAATTTAAAGAGATAAATGAAGCATATGAAAAATTAAGTTCACAATAAAAATTCTTTATTTTGATTTGGAATAACCATTATTATGTGGTATAATGTAGTAGATTAATTTTACTTTGAAGGAGAAAAACATGGAATTAAAAGCTTTAATTCTAGCTGCTGGAAAAGGAACTAGAATGAAATCTGAAAAACCAAAAGTTATTCATGAAGTAAATGGAATACCAATGGTTAAAAAGATTTTAAATGAGTTAAAGAAAATTGATATAAAAGAAAGTATATTAATTTTAGGACATAAGAAAGAAGAAATTTTAAAAACTTTAGGTGAAATTCCTTATGTAGTTCAAGAAGAACAATTAGGAACAGGACATGCTATAATACAAGCAAAAGAATTATTAAAAGATTATGATGGAGATGTAATGATTCTTTGTGGGGATACTCCTCTTTTAAAAGGGGAAACTCTAAAGAAGATGTATGAATATCATAAAACTAATAATTGTATCACAACAGTTCTTACAGCTATTTATGAAAATCCATTTGGGTATGGAAGAATAGTAAAAGAAAATGGTAAATTTATAGGAATAGTTGAAGAAAAAGAAGCAACAGAAGAAATAAGAAAAATAAAAGAAGTAAATGCTGGAGTATATTGTTGTAATTCTAAAGAGCTTTTTAAAGCTTTGGACAAAATTGATAATAACAATGAAAAAGGTGAATATTATTTAACTGATATTATAAAAATTCAAGTTAATGAAAACAAAAAAGTAGATAGTTTTGTTTTAGAGGATAGTCAAGAAATTTTAGGAGTAAATTCAAAAGTTGAATTGGCCTTAGCATCTAAAATATTAAGAGAGAGAAAAAATAAAGAACTTATGGAAGAGGGAGTAATCCTTATAGACCCAGATAATACATATATTGAAGAAACAGTAAAAATAGGTATAGATACAATTGTTTATCCAGGAGTTGTATTACAAGGAAATACAATTATTGGAGAAAATTGTGAAATTATAGGAAATACTAGAATAATAGATAGTACATTGAAAAATAATATAAGAATAGAATCTTCTGTTATAGAAGAAAGTATATTAGAAGATAAAGTAACAATGGGACCTTTTGCTCATTTAAGACCAAAAGCACATTTAAAAGAAAAAGTACATATTGGAAACTTTGTTGAAGTTAAAAAATCTACTTTAGAATCAGGAGTAAAAGCAGGACATTTAACATATTTAGGAAATGCTACAATAGGAAAAGATACAAATATTGGCGCAGGAACAATTACATGTAATTATGATGGAGTCAATAAATTCAATACTAATATAGGTGAAAAAGTATTTATAGGAAGTAGTACAATGTTAGTTGCTCCAGTAAATATAGGAAGCAATTCTGTTACAGGAGCAGGATCTGTTATAACTAAAGATGTTCCAGAGGACGCTTTAGCAGTAGAAAGAAGTAAGCAATTAATAAAACTTAAATGGAGGAAATAAAAAACATGCAAATTGATATGAAAGAAGTTAAAATTTTTTCAGGAACATCAAATGTAGAATTAGCTGAGAAGATAGCTAAAAGATTAGGACAAAAGTTAGGAGATGCTCAAATCGTTAGATTTAAAGATGGGGAAATCTATGTAAGAGTAGATGAAACTGTCAGAGGAAGAGATGTATTTATTATTCAACCTACTTCAGGTCCAGTAAATGAAAATTTAATGGAACTTTTAATTTTCATTGATGCTTTAAAAAGAGCATCAGCTAAAACAATTAATGTTTTAATGCCTTATTATGGATATGCTAGACAAGAGAGAAAATCAAGTCCAAGAGAACCAATTACAGCAAAATTAGTTGCTAACTTACTTACTACAGCAGGAGCAAATAGATTAGTTGGTATGGATTTACATGCTGACCAAATCCAAGGATTCTATGATATTCCAGTAGACCATTTACAAGCATTACCTCTTTTAGCAAAATATTTCTTAAGTAAAGGATTTAAAGGTGATGATGTAGTAGTAGTATCTCCAGATATTGGTGGAGTAAAAAGAGCTAGAAAATTAGCAGAATGGTTAGATTGTAAAATTGCAATAATAGATAAAAGAAGACCAAAACCAAACTTATCAGAAGTAATGAACTTAATAGGAGATGTAGAAGGAAAAATTGCTATCTTCATAGATGATATGATAGATACAGCTGGAACTATAACAAATGGAGTAGAAGCTATAATGAATAGAGGAGCAAAAGAAAGTTATATTTGTTGTAGCCATGCAATTCTTTCAGACCCAGCAGTTGACAGATTAGCAAAATGTCCTGTAAAAGAAGTTGTTATAACTGATACAATAAGACTTCCAGAAGAAAAAAGAATAGATAAAATAAAAGTTTTATCAGTTGATGTACTATTTGCGAAAGCAATAGAAAGAATTGTTAAACATGAATCTGTTTCTGAACTATTCGATAGTATAGATACTTTTGAAGAATAATAATCTTTATAATCTTAGTAAAAATTAAAAAAAAGCTAGTGTTTTCACTAGCTTTTTTTTTATTTTTGTGATAAAATATAGTGCGAAAGTTTGAATTGTAAACTAGAGATTTTTATTTTAGAAAATGAGGTATACAATTATGGAAATTTCAATAAAAGAAATAGGAGAAAAATTAAAAAAAGGAAATATAATAATTTATCCAACTGATACAGTTTATGGTGTTGGAGGAATTATTGAAGAAGAAACATTAATAAAAATTTACAAAGCTAAAAGTAGGAGTTTTTCATCACCTTTAATAGCATTAGTAAATAGTTTGGAAAAAGTTAAAGAGATAGCTTTTATAGAAAATAAAAATCAAGAGAAAATGGAGAAATTAATAAAAGCTTTTTGGCCTGGAGGACTTACAATTATTTTAAAGAAAAAAGAAGTAGTACCTTCAATAATGGTTTCTAATGGAGAAACTGTTGGGGTAAGAATGCCCAATCATAAAAAAGCTTTAGAAATTATAGAAAGTGCTGGAGGGATATTAGCTACTACTAGTGCTAATATTTCAGGCGAAAATACTCCTTCATCATTTGAAGAACTTTCAGAGGAATTTAAAAAAAGAGTTGATATTATAGTTAATGGAGGAAAATGTCCTATAGGAACTGCTTCTACTATAATAGATATGAGCAGCGAAAATGTTAAAATTTTAAGAGAAGGAAGTATCTCTAAATTAGAAATAGAAAATGTAATAGGGAAAATATAAGAGTGGAGGTTATTAATGAAAGGACAAAGAATCAATCCAGAGAAAATCAATCCTATGGAAATAAATGCAATGTCATCTATGATGGGAATGATGGGTATTTTACAAAAAATTGGAAAAGGAAAAAGAAAATATTCTATAAAACTTGATAAAAATCATAAAAAATTTCTATCAAGATTTATGGTAGATATAAAGAAAGAATTTGAAAAAACATATTCTAATATACCTCAAATGAAGGGGGTTTTAGCATTTTTAGATTATGTAAAAATTTCTTGTGAAAATAAAGATTTAAAAGAATTAAATGTTAGTTATGAAGAGTTTGATTTTTTAAAAAGAATGTTAATGGATTCTTTAAGAGGAATTGAAACAATGAAATTAAAATGGTATCAGTTAGTAAAAAAAGCAACTATAAAAATGATGAAGACACAATATAAAGCAATTTTAGAGCAATTAAAATAATTAGGAGGAATAATATAAATGGAAGATATGTTTGATATACATGATATATCAGAAGTTGTATATCAAGAAACTTTTGATAAAATGTATGATTCTTTAGTGGCTGAATATAAAAATGGAGAAATAGATTTAGAAACTTTAGAAAGAAATGAAGAAGAACAACAAAAAGTATTAATGAATGGACTTTATGAAGGGGAAACAAAATTTGCTCACACAAACGCAATAGTAGATGCTCATCAATTTGTTATTACATTAATAAAAAATGGAAAAATAAGAAAAGAAGATTAAGAAATTTATAGGTGCTGATTTAAAATCAACACCTATTACTTTTATTAAAGACTTTTACGCAAAAAAAATTGTCTAAAGAAAGAAAATATATGAGGAGGTACAAATATGTATTATAATGATGAAAAAGAGTATATGAGTTTTGATGTAAACAATAAATTATTGAGGTCATCTTTTGCTTATATGATAATAGGACTTTTTATAACTTTTTTAGTTCCAGCATATATAATATTCTATAATCAAAATTTGATTTATACAATAATGAACTTATATTTACCAATAGTAATTTTAGAGTTTGTAGTAGTAATAGGATTATCAGGAATGTTACATAAAATCTCTACTATGACAGCAAGATTATTATTTTTCTTCTATTCATTTTTAAATGGATTAGTTTTTTCATTAATAGGAGTAATGGTAGGAGATATTTATATTATAGGATACACTTTATTTACAACAATAATAATGTTTGGAGTAACAGCTGCTTATGGATATTTTACTAGTGAAGATTTGAGTAACTATGGTGGGTATTTAAGAACAGGTTTAATATCAATTATAATAATTAGTATAATAAATATATTTTTAAAAGCTCCATCATTATATTGGATGGTAACTATAATGGGAGTAGTGATATTTTCAGCTTTAACAGCTTATGATGTTAATAAAATAAAAAATATGGCTTATGAAATTTCATATGGTGATGAAAGTACTATAGAAAAATTAGGAGTAATAGGAGCTTTGACTCTTTATTTAGATTTTATAAATTTATTCTTATATCTATTAAGAATATTTTCAAGAAAAGGAAGAGATTAAAAATAATAAAAGGAGCTATATTGTAGCTCCTTTATTTTTTTATACTAAAGCTTTAATCCATCTTTTAGAAATAAATCTAGGGAAACCAAATAAAAGTCTTCCTACTTCTTCTAAGCAAATTAATAAATATAAGATTTTTATATCTATATTAAAGAAAAATACTGAGAAAAACCCAAGTGGTATAGCTAAAAGCCACATAGAAACTCCTTCAGCAATAGTAGCATATAAAACATCTCCACCACCTCTAAAAGAACCTATAATAAAACTCATTCCTAAAAATCTAAAAGGTAAAATAAAAGCCATTATTTTTAAAATTATTAATATATTTTCTTTTATTTCAGTTGATACATTGAAAAATAAAGGTATTAAAGGAGAAGTAATAAAAAATAAAATTCCAACAACAATTCCAACTAAAAAAGAAAAAGAAGCCATTTTTTTTCCTTTTTCAAAAACTTCTTGAATAGATTCTCCAGCTCCTATACTATGTCCAATAATAATTGAACTAGCCACTCCAAGTCCTATTCCAAAAATATGAAATAAATTATTTGTTATTCCAGCTATTTGCATAGTAGCTATAGCATCAGCACCTAATAAAGAATAAGATTTTGAATAAGCTGTAACTCCAGAAACCCATATAAAATCATTAATAACTACTGGAGTAGCAGTTTTAATAAAAAGTTTCACATCATAAGAATCAAATGAAAATAATTCTTTAAAAGTAGCTTTTATTATATGATTTTTTATATATACTATATAAGTAAGATATAAGAATTCGATAAGTCTTGAAAAAGTTGTTCCTAAAGCAGCTCCAACAACTCCCATAGGCTCTAATCCAAGCTTTCCAAAAATAAAAATATAATTCAATATTCCATTAAAAAGAAAACCAATTATACTCCCTTTCATAGGAGTTGAAGTTTCTCCAACACTTCTCATAGTTGCGCAAAAATTAAATGATAAACAAGTAAAAATATAACTAGGAGCAACTGTTCTTAAATAATTAGAACCAATTTCAATAACTTTTTCATTATTTATAAAAGCTTTTATAATAATTTGAGGAAAAAATAAAGCAATTAGTGTAAAGATTAGTGTAACTAATAAGGAAATAATATAAGAAATTCCAGAGAATTTTTTTATATTATGTAATTCTCTTTTTCCCCAGAACTGTGACATAAGAACACTTCCTCCTACACAAACAGCAGTCATAGTAAGGAAAAATACTAAATAATATTGATTAGCCAATCCAACAGCAGCAATTTCGTTAACTCCTAAATGTCCTATCATAATATTGTCAAGTAGATTTAAAGAAGAAGTAACTAAATTTTGTCCTATTAATGGTAAAGATAAAATTAATAAATTCTTAATAAATATTTTGTCATATTTGAAAAGCAATAAAATTTTATTCATAAAATTCTCCTATAAAAAATGAAAATAAAAAAGCAGTGGGTTATTAATAGCTGCCCACCTGCTTTTAACTAAAATATTATACTTAAAAAAATTTGATTAGTCAATAAAATATAAAGAATTTAATTAATAAAAATATTAATTAAGCTAGATAAAAATAAAAAATTTTGTTATAATTTTTTTAATGGGAGAAAATTATAACAAAGGAGATTTTAGTTAATGGATAAAACTCTTAATAAATTAGAAAGTGAAATTTTAGAATTAACTTCATATACAGGTAAAGTAATTCTTCAAAATGGAGGAGAAGTTTATAGGGCAGAAGATGTTATTTGTAGAGTAGGAAGACATTATGGATATGAAATAGAAACTTTTGTTACCTTGACTTGTATAGTTGTATCTATAAAAGGAAAGGATGAGCAGTATCATTCTTTAGTTACAAGGATATCAGAGAGAAGTTGGAACCTAAATAAAATTCATAAGACTAATAAACTTATAAGAGAAATAGATAATTATACTTTTGATGAATTTTATGAAAAATTAAAAAAAATAGATAATAATTTTTATATTGAATTATACAGATATATGGCAGGTTTTGTTTTTGTATCCATTTTTTTTACCCTACTTTTTGGTGGAAATTTTAGAGATTCTTTAATAGGTGGACTTACAGGAATAACAGTTGGAGTAGGAAGTTATTATTTAGGAAAAATGGGAGCTAATGGAGTTTTAATAAATAGTATAGGAAGTATGATATGTACAACAATTCCTTGTATAGGAAATTATTATGGGTATACAGAAAATACATCTATAATAATAATTTCTTGTTTAATGAATTTAGTTCCAGGATTAGTATTTGTGAATGCGATAAGAGATTTTATTTCTGGAGATTTAATAGCAGGAAGTTCAAGACTTATGGAAGCTATTATGATAGCTACTTCTTTGGCTGTTGGAGCTGGGGTTATTTTAAAAATTTATACTACTATTGGAGGTGTAATTTATTAAAATGATAGGACAATTTGGATATTCAGCATTGGCAACTTATGGTTTTTGTCTTATTTTTAATGTAAGAGGAATCATTGGATTTTATGCTTCAATAGTAGGAGGGCTAGGTTGGTTGGTATATTATATTTTTAATAAAATGGGATATTCTCTAGCTATTTCTTTTTTCTTGGCTGGAGCAGTAGCTACATTAGGTTCAGAAATTATAGCTCGAAAATTAAAAACTCCTGTAACTTCATCACTTATTCCAACATTTACTCCTTTAGTGCCAGGAAGTGGTGCATATTATACAATGTTATATCTTGTAAATGGTGAATATGAAAAAGCCATGGAAAAAGGAGCAGAAACTTTTATAATATCAATAGCAATAATATTTGGATTTTTAGTAATAACAGATTTTTTTAAACTATACACTAAATATAAAAATAGAAAAAAGAGAGGTTAAAAATTGAAAAAAACAAATGCAGTAAGAGAGTTAGAGCAACATAAAATAAAATATTCTCTTAGAGAATATAAAGTAGATGAAAATGATTTAAGTGCTATTCATGTAGCTTTAGAAACAGGATTAGAATTAGAAAGAGTTTTTAAAACATTAACTTTATTAAATGAAAAAAATGAATTAATAGTAGCTTGTATTCCTGGAGGAGATAATATTGATTTAAAAAAATTAGCAAAAGTGGCTAATTGTAAAAAAGTTGAGATGTTACCTCTAAAAGATTTAACAGCTTATACAGGCTATGTAAGAGGAGGATGTTCTCCAATAGGGATAAAAAAGAAACACACAAGTTTTATTCATGAATCATCTTTAAAATATGAAACAATAATTTTTAGTGGTGGAATGAGAGGACTTCAAATAGAGATGTCAGCAAAAGATTTAATAAATTATTTAAAAATGACAGTAGGAGACATTATAGTATAAAAGAGGAAAAAAGTGGAAAAACAATTATTAGAAGATTTTTTACAAAATAAAATAAAAGATAAAATAATTGGTCAAGAAAAGAAATTATTATTTTCTGTTATGGTATTATTTTGTGAAGTTAATGGGAAGTTAAATTTACTTTTTGAAAAAAGAGCTATGAATATAGCTCAAGGTGGAGAAATATCTTTTCCAGGGGGAAAAAAAGAGAAAGGAGATGTAGATTTTACAGAAACAGCTCTTAGAGAAACAGAAGAAGAAATAGGAATCTCAAGAGATAGAATAGAAAAAGTAATAAATTATGGGAAATTAGTGATGGCTACAGGTCAATTAATAGAAGTTAAATTAGGATATATAGAAAATTTTAATTTGAATGAAATACAATTAAATAAAGATGAAGTAGAGAGAGTTTTTTTAGTTCCTTTGGAATTTTTATTAAAAACAGAACCTTATATAGAAAAGGTTATGGTTCAAAATAATCCTCATTATGAAAATGGAAATAAAAAAATAATATTTCCATCAGAAAAATTAGGACTTCCACAAATTTATTGGAAGCCATGGGGAAGGGAAAGAGAGATTTATTTTTATAAATATAAAGATGATATTATTTGGGGAATAACAGGAGAGATTATTTATTCCTTAATTAATGATATAAAAAATAGTAAATAGGATGGTAGTATGATAAAATTAATAGTAACAGATATGGATGGGACCTTATTAGATGATAATAAAAAAATAGATGAAAGTTTTTGGGAAATTCATAAAAAAATAACGGACTTAGGAATACAATTTGTAGTAGCAAGTGGAAGGCAATATTATAATATAATTAAAAATTTTGAAAGATTAAATAATAAAAATATAATTGTAATGGCAGAAAATGGGGCTATTGTTATGGAAGAAGAAAAAGAATTGTATTCTCAAGGTCTTCCTTTTGAAGATGCAGTAGAACTTATAAATGTTGGTAGAAAAATTTCTACAGCTCATCTAGTATTTTGTGGGAAGAAAAAAGCATATTTAGAAAATAATGATGAGGATTTTATAAAAGAAGTTGAAAAATATTATGAAAAATATGAAATAGTAGAAGATTTAACAAAAGTAGATGACATTCCTTTAAAAGTAACTATCTGTGATTTAACAGGAAGTGAAAAAAATTCATATCCTTATTATAAAAAATATGAAGAAATATATAAAGTGGCAATTTCTGGAGAGATTTGGTTAGACATTACAGAAAAAAATGTAAACAAAGGAATAGCTTTAAAAAATTTACAAGAAAAGTTAGGAATAAAAAAATCAGAAACAATGGTATTTGGAGATTTTTTAAATGATTATGAACTGATACAACAAGGAGACTATAGCTTTGTTATGGATAATGGACATCCAGAGTTAAAAAAGATAGCTAAATATAGTGGTGGAGATAATAATAAAGCAGGGGTAGTAAATTCCATAAAGAAATATATATTGAAAAAATAAAAAATTTAGAGGATAAACAGAGATGTTTATCCTTATTTTATAGGAGGAAAAAATGATAGATATAAAATTAATAGCAACAGATATGGATGGAACATTATTAGATGATAATAAAAAAATAAATGAGGAATTTTGGGAGATACATAAAAAAATAACAGATAAAGGAATTTATTTTGTAGTAGCAAGTGGAAGACAATATTATAATATAAAAAAGAGATTTGAAAGAGCTAAAAATAATGTAATAATGATAGTAGAAAATGGTGCTTTAGTCATAAAAGATGGAGAAGAAATATATTCAAAAGGATTTACAAGAGAAGATACTTTAAAAATAATTGATATAGGAAGAAAAAATAAAAGTTCGAATATAATTTATTGTGGAAAAACAAAAGCATATATTGAAGAAAGAGATGAAAAATTTTTAGAAGAATTTAAAAGGTCATATGATGCTTATGAAATAGTAGAAGACTTAACAAAAATACAAGAACCAGCTTTAAAAATATCTATTTGTGATTTAACAGGAGTAGAAAAAAATTCATATCCTTTCTTTAAAAATATTTCTCCTAATGTAAAAGTAGCTATTGGAGGAAAATGGTGGCTTGATATGACAGAGATAGAAGTCAATAAAGGGGTAGCTTTACAAAAAATTCAAGAGTTGTTGAATATAAAAAAATCAGAAACAATGGTATTTGGAGATTTTTTAAATGATTATGAATTAATCCAACAAGGAGAATATAGTTTTGCTATGGAAAATGGACACCCAGAATTAAAAAAAATAGCTAAATATAATGGAGGAAACAATAATGAGGCTGGAGTAATAAAAAATATAAAAAAATTTATTTTATAAAAAAATAATAAACAAAATAAATTATATACTTGCGAAAAATTAAATGTATAAATACTTGACTTTTGGGAATAATTGAACTAAAATGTAATATCTTAAGAAATTAAACTTTAGGGGGGTAATAATATGACTAGTGCAATGTTAACAGATTTTTTAAAAAGTTTAGGGCTTCTTGGGGCATTTTTACTTTTAGGTGTTTTTATAAGAGCTAATGTAAAAATTTTTCAAAAAACATTTATACCAGCAGGAGTGATAGGAGGATTTTTACTTTTAATATTAGGACCTCAATGTATAAATATATTACCTGTGCCAAAAGAATGGTTTAGTATTTATTCTTTACTTCCAGGAGTATTAATAGTACCAGTAGTTGCTGCAGTTCCATTAGGCTTAAATATAGGAAGTGGAAAAAATACAGATTCTGATGTTTTAAAAAATGTAATACCATTAATAGGAATAGGACTTGGAGCTTCAATGTTTCAATTTGCTGTAGGATATGGGACTCATGTATTATTTTCAGGACAAGATTTATATGATGTATTTGGAATAGAATTAGCAATAGGATTTGTTGGAGGACATGGTACAGCAGGAACTTTAGGAAATATTCTTTCAGGATTAAATTTACCATATTGGCAAACTTCACAAGGTGTTGCTACAACAACTGCTACATTTGGAATTGTTGGAGGAATATTAATAGGAATAGGATTAATAAACTGGGCAGCTCGTCATGGACATACAGCTTTATTAAAAAAACCAGCTGATATTCCAGAGCCACTTCGTATTGGGTATCAAAAAGATATGTCAAAACAAAATTCAATTGGACGTGAAACAACATTATCTTCTTCAATAGATACTGTGGCTTTTCATGCTGCTATAATTTTTGTTGCTTGTGGACTAGCTTATATAGTTTTATCTTTTACAAAAAAATTTAAAATTCCTGTATTAAGTAGTATTTCAGTATGGGCTTATGCAATGATAGTAATGTTTATTATTTGGGGAATAATGAGAAAATTAAATCTAAGTTATTTAGTAGATGATAAAGTAAAAAGTAAAATTTCAGGGTCTTTTACAGAATATGCTGTAATAGCAGCAATAGCAAGTTTACCTATAAAAGCAGTAGCTGCTTATATAGTTCCAATTCTTGTTATGGTTGTTGTAGGTTATATAGTAACAACAGGTATTTTATTTATATTCTGTAAAAAATATTTAAAAGGATATTGGTTTGAACAAATGATTGGGACTTTTGGAATGAGTACAGGAGTATTTTTAACAGGAGTATTATTACTTCGTGTATGTGACCCTAACTTAGAAAGTCCAGCATTAGCTAATTATTCATTATCTTATACAATAACAAGTATAATTTATTTTGCTATGTTAAATTTATTTATTATGTTACCAATGTCTTCTGGAGCTGGAGTAACTACAATGGTTGCTACAGGAATAGGAACTGTTATATTAATAGCTACAATAATAAGTAGTAGAATTTTATTTGGAAAAGAATTTAAAGGAAATTAATAATGAAAAATTATGATAAAATTTTAGAAGAATTAAATGGAAAAATTTGGGATTATTCTGAATTAAAATTTAATGAATATAAATCTTCAAATGATATGATAGAAATTTTAAAAAATGAAAATTTTATAATAAAAAAAGGTTTGGCCGGAATGGATACAGCTTTTACAGCTACTTTTGGAAGTGGAAAACCAGTTATAGGAATTTTAGGAGAATTTGATGCTCTTTCAGGATTAAGTCAAAAACCAGGAGAAGATAAACCTGTTCCAAGGGAAGAAACAAAAAATGGACATGGTTGTGGACATTGTTTATTAGGAACAGCTGGAATAGGAGCCGTTTTAATGGTTAGAGATTTTTTAGTAGAAAATAATAGAGAAGGAACTATTGTTTTTATTGGTTGTCCAGGAGAAGAGGGAGGTTCAGGAAAAGCTTATTTAGCTAGAGAAGGAGTATTTGATAATTTAGATATAGCTTTAACATGGCACCCAGCTGGTGGAAATGCTGTAATAACAGGTTCTTTTCAAGCAAATTGTCAAGTATATTTTAAATTTAAAGGAGTATCTTCACATGCTGCTGGTTCTCCTCACTTAGGACGTAGTGCTTTAGATGCTGTAGAATTAATGAATGTTGGGGTAAATTATTTAAGAGAACATATAGAACCAACAGATAGAATTCATTATGCAGTATTAGATACAGGAGGAACATCTCCAAATGTTGTTCAAAGTCATGCTAAAGTACTTTATTTAATTCGTTCTACAGATACAGAGAAAGTAAAAAAATTGTATGAAAGAGTTTGTAAAGTAGCTAAAGGAGCAGCTTTAATGACAGAAACAGAAGTTGAGATTGTATTTGATAAAGCTTGTTCAAATGTAATATCGAATAGTATTTTAGAAGATGTATTATATGAAACAATGAAAGAAATTTCTTTGCCAGATTATGATGAGAAAGATTTAGAATTTGCTGAAAAAATAAAGAAAACTATAACAGATGTTGACAGAAATAGTGATATGTCTTTAATGTTTGTATCAAATTTTAGAAGAAAAGAATTAGCTAATAGATATAAAGAAATATTAATGTCTGATTTTGTAGTAGAACATACTCATCAAGATATTAACATTCCAGGTTCATCAGATGTTGGTGATTGTAGTCATGTAGTACCTACAGCTCAATTTTCAGGAGCTTGTTTTGTACCAGGAACTCCAGCCCATTCTTGGCAAATGGTTTCTCAAGGTAAAGAGGGAATAGCTGTAAAAGGAATGTTGTATGCTTCTAAAGTATTAGCAAAATCAGTAGAAAGACTTATAAAAAATCCTCAATTAATAGAAAAAGCAAAAGAAGAATTTAATAAAGTTACTGAGAAAAAAGCATATTCTTGTCCTATTCCTATAGAAGTAAAACCAGATATATTAGGAAATAGATAAAAAAAAGGAGGAAAAAATGGAAATTGTAAATTCTGCAAAAGAAATTCAAGAATATTTACAAAATACAAGAAGAGAATTACATGAAAATCCAGAAATTTCTAATAAAGAATCAAAAACTTCTGAAATAATTTTAAGAGAATTAGAAAAATTTGGAAATTTTAATATAAGAAAAAATGTAAATGGGAATGGAATAATAGCAGAACTTATAGGAGCTAAAGAAGGAAAAACTATAGCATTGAGAGCTGATATGGATGCTTTACAAATAGAAGAAGAAACAGGAGTTTCTTTTGAATCTAAAAATAAAGGTGTTATGCATGCTTGTGGTCATGATAATCATATGACTATGGTTTTAGGAGCAGCCTATCTTTTATCCAAAAGAAAAGATGAACTTTCAGGAAAAGTAAGATTTATTTTCCAACCAGCTGAAGAGCTTTCTCCTAATGGAGGAGCTAAAGGAATGATAAAAGAGGGAGCTTTAGATGGTGTTGACGCTATATTTAGTATGCATGTATGGCCTGATTTACCATTAGGAAAAGTTGGAATAAAAGAAGGACCATTAATGGCAGCCTCTGACCACTTTACAGTAACTATAAAAGGAAAGCCAAGTCATGCAGCAAAACCAAATGAAGGAATAGATGCTTTAGTAACAGGAGCTCAATATGTAACAGCTGTTCAAACTATTGTAAGTAGAAATGCAGACCCAATGAAATCTATGGTTATAACAATAGGAAAAATGCAAGCTGGAAGTAGATATAATATAGTAGCTGGGGAATGTGTTTTAGAGGGAACTTGTAGAACTTTTGCTCCAGAGATGAGAGATTTAGCAGAAAAAAGATTAAAAGAAGTATTAGATGGAATATGTCTTCTTTCAGGATGTACAGGAGAATTAAATTATGAAAGAGGATATATGGCAGTGTTAAATGAAGAAAAGATGACAAAATATATGTCAGATAAAATAAAAGAACTTTATGGAGATGAAGCTTTAGTAGAAGTAGAACCAGCTATGACAGCTGAAGATTTTTCTTTCTATTTAAATGAAGTTCCAGGAGCTTTTGCTTGGATAGGAACAACAGGAGAAGGAGAAAAAGTATGGCCTTTACATAATAGTCATTATAATCCAAATGAAGGAGTATTATGGAGAGGAGCTGCTTTACTTACAAAATTAGTTTTAGATTTTAATAAATAAATTTAAAATATTATAAATTTATAAAAATCAAAAAGAGTGTTGTAAACTTGTTATTAATAATTTTACAACACTCTTTTATTATAAAATATTAAAATTTTTTATTTTCTACCACCAACGGTAATTTCACTAATTCTAATAGTAGGTTGTCCTACATTTGTGGGAATACTTCCAGAGGATGCTCCACACATACCTTGACCATAGCTTAAATTATTTCCAACCATATCAATTTTTTTAAGAACTTCTCCACCATTTCCAATAAGAGTAGCTCCTCTTACAGGTTCTTTAATCTCTCCATTTTCAATAATATAACCTTCCATAACAGCAAAATTAAAATCTCCAGTAGTTGGATTTACAGAACCTCCACCCATATATTTAGCATAAATTCCTTTTTCAGTATTTCTGATAATATCATTGAAAGAAGATTTTCCTGGAAGAATAAATGTATTTGTCATACGTGAAGTAGGAGCATATTTATAAGACTCTCTTCTTCCACTACCTGTAGAATTTTTATTCATTCTTCTACCATTTAATTTATCTATCATGTAACCTTTTAAAATACCATTTTCAATTAATAAATTTCTTTGAGATGGAGTTCCCTCATCATCAATTGTAATACTTCCCCATTCATTAGGAATAGTACCATCATCTACAGCACTAACTAGAGGATTAGCAATTAATTTCCCCATTTTATTGGCAAAAATAGAGTTACCTTTAGATACACTAGAAGCTTCTAAACTATGCCCACAGGCTTCATGGAAAATAACACCTCCAAATCCATTATCTAAAATAACAGGCATTTTTCCGCTAGGACAATAATTAGCATTCAACATTGTTTTTGCTATTCTTGAAGATTCACGAGAGATATTTTCAATATCTAAATTTTTAAAAAATTCAAATCCTGATGAGGCTCCAGGACTCATACGACCTGTCTGCATCTCTCCATTTGCTTCAGCTATACTTTCTATTGAAATTCTTCCTCTAACTCTTTCATCAGTTACAAAACTTCCTTCACTATTTGCAATTAAAATATTTTGCTTAACATCAGCATAGGAAACTCTTACTTGAGAAATTATACTATCATAATTTTTTGCACTATTACAAGCTATTTTCATTAAATCAATTTTTTCATTTTTTGAGATTGTTTCGGGAAAAATTTGAATTTTATTAATATTTTCAATATCTTGTTTTATAAGATTTAAAGTTATATCTTCTTTAGTTCCCTTTACAGCTTGAGCTATTTTTTTAGTAGTTTTTAAAAGATTTTCTTCCTCCATATCATTTGTAAAACCATATACAGAAAATAAACCTTTAAAAATTCTAATTCCTACTCCAAAATCTCTTCCAGAAATTGTAGATTCTAATTTTCCATCAATCATAAAAAAACTATTATTATTTTTTTTCTCTATAAAAATTTCAGCAAAGTCTCCACCAGTAGATAAAGCTTCATTTAAAATTTTTTCAATAAGACTTTTACTAAGCATATTACCTCCAAAGTAAAATAAATATAAATTTATTATATCATAAAATAATCTAAAAAATCTTAAATTTCATAAAAAGGATATTGATTTTTTTATATATTTATAAACAAAAATTTATTTTAGAAAGAATTATAATTAAAGAAATATAAAAATTAGAAAAAGAAAAATATAAAAAATATTATTTTTTATAAAAATATTATATAATTAAAAAAATAAAAATATTGGAGGATAGAATCATGAAAGAAAAAATAAATTTTCGTTTTGCAGAAGAAAAAGATACAGAATTAATACTAAAATATATTATAGAATTAGCTAGTTATGAAAAGTTAGAGCGTGAAGTAGTGGCAACTAAAGAGCTGTTAAAGAAATGGATATTTGAAGAAAAAAAGGCAGAGGTAATTTTTCCAATAGTAGATAATAAAGAGATAGGATTTGCACTTTTCTTTCATAATTTTTCAACTTTTTTAGGAAAGGCAGGTATATATCTTGAAGATTTATATATAATTCCTCAATATAGAGGAAAGGGTTATGGAAAAGCACTTTTAAAAGAATTAGCCAAAATAACTGTTGAGAGAGGTTGTGGAAGATTAGAATGGTGGTGTTTAGATTGGAATAAACCAAGTATAGATTTTTATTTATCTCTAGGAGCAGAACCAATGAAAGAATGGACTGTATATAGATTAGCAGGTGATACCTTAGAAAAAATGGCTAAATAGTGATGTAAAGAGATAAGACTAAAGTTTAGATTTTATTATATAAAAGGTTTAAAATTATAGAATATAGACTAAATATATTAGAAATTATTTTTTTAATAATAATAAAAATGGGTAATTAAAAAGTAGAGTAAAAAAATCACTCTTAAAATTAAGGGTATATACCTTAGATTAAAAAAGAGTGATTTTTCTTTATAATTAATAGGTTATAGATTGAATAATTATTTTAAGAAGTTAAAACTTCTATTTTTCTAGAAAAAAATATTTTTCACCAGCCAAAAATTTTTATAACAAAAAATACTTTTTCAATAGAATTATATCATTTTATTTTTTTCTTGTAAAATTAATTAAAAAATTAATTTACTTAAAGGGATTTTAGGGACATAATTATGTCTTTTTTCAACATCTCGATAATAATTAGTATTTCCATCAGTAGCTTCAACAACTGTAGCAATTTCAAAAGGTTTTCCTAAAGCTATAAGAATTTCACAATTATAATTTTCAGGAATATTTAATAAGTTATGAACAGATTTTTTATCAAATGAAGCAAGAATACAACCACCATATCCCATATTAACAGCTGTAAGTAAAATATTTTGAGCTGCAAGTCCCATATCAAAATAATTTAAATTTATATTTAAAGGAGTGTCGTTAGGTAAACACATTACAATATAAGCTACAGGAGATTCTTCTACAGAAGGATTCCAATCAGGAAGAGCTCCAGCCCATCTTGTAAGAGGAAATATTTTATCACATATATTTTCATTTTCAACTAAGGCATATCTAATGTTTTGAGAATTCTTCGCACTAGCAGCCAATCTAGCATTTTCAATCATCATTAAAAGTTCTGTTTTACTAATCTTATCATTAGTAAAAGTTCTGTAAGACCTATTTTTTAAAAAAATATCTTTTTCCATTGAAGTAACCTCCTAAGTATTTTAAAGTTGTATTGTGTTAATACAAAATTTAGTCTAAATATATATTATTTTAGTCTAAAATATAAAAAAATAAATAAAATTATAAAAAATAAAAAAATATGATAAAATATTAAATGGAGGGAAATTATGAAACGAACAATAGAAGAAATTTTAAATGCAATTACTCACTATATTGGAGCTATTTTATCTTTAATTGGTCTAATATTTATAATCTTTCATTCAATAGAAACTAAAGAAATTGGTTATACTTTAGGTTGTATAATTTTTGGAATTGCCTTAATTTTTTTATATTCAATGTCTGGGACTTATCATATATTAATAAATGAAGATTTAAAAAAATTTTTTAGAAAATTGGACCATATTGGAATTTATTTTTTAATTTCAGCTTCATATACTCCATATATTTTTACTGTTTTAGACGGAAAAACTAAATGGATAGTTTTTATAGCTCAATGGACATGTACTATGTTTGGAGTAATTTATAAAATTTATTTTACAGGAAAAATGAGATTATTATCAACTATTATTTATTTAATAATGGGTTGGATGGTTATATTTGTTTTCAAAGATATAAAATCAGCTTTAAGTGCTGTATCATTTAATTGTTTATTGGTTGGAGGAATAGTTTATTCTGTTGGAACAATTTTTTATATGATGAAAAAGTTAAAATATAGCCATGTTATTTGGCATATTTTTGTAATTTTTGGTAGTTTTTTTAATTATCTTTCAATATATTATATAGCAGATAAAATTTAACATGGAGGTAATATGAATTTTTATATAAAATTAATAATAAAGATTTTAGAAAGAAGTATGTCGGGACAAGATTCTGAAATTTTGAGAAAATTAAAAAGTGGAATAGATTTAACAACTGAGGATAAAAAAGAATTAGAAGAAATGATAGATAATTTATAGGAAGGAGAAGAATATGGCAATAAAATTTGTTACAGACTTTAATAAGGAAGCCGTATTTTATAAAGATAAGGAATTTACATATAAAGATTTGATAAAAGAAGCAAAATATATCTCATCTTTATTAGGAATAGAGAAAGGTGATAAAGTTGTAAACTTTATGGAAAATAGACCTGAATTTATTTGTAGTTTTTTTGGAGTTTGGAATAGTAAGGGAATTCCTATAAATATAGATGCAGGTTATGATTCAGAAGAGTTAGAATATATTTTAACTGATGCAGACCCTAAAATTATAGTAACATCTAATAAAAATTTAAAAGTAGCCCAAAAGGCTGTGGAACTTTCAGGAAAAAATATAAGAATAATAAATAGTGATGAAATAAAAGTTCCAGAAGATTTTCAAGTAGATGAGTATGTAATTTATTCTCCAGAACTTGAAGATATAGGAGTTTTATTATATACTTCTGGAACTACAGGAAAACCTAAAGGGGTTGTACTTACAGTTGATAATTTAATGTCTAATGTGGATGCTATCACAGAGATAAAGATGGGAACACCAAAGGATAGATTATTAGCTTTATTACCATATCATCATGTATTACCACTTTCTATAAATTTGTTGATGGCAATTCATATAGGAACTTTAATAGTTTTAATAGATGAACTTTCAGCTTCAGCTATTTTAGGAGCCTTACAAAAATATAAAATAACAATTGTTGTAGGAGTTCCAAGACTTTGGGAAATGATACATAAAGGACTTATGAATAAAATAAAAAGTAGTAAGATAGCTACAATGTTATTTAATTTATGTAAAAAAATAAATAATAGAACTTTTAGTAGAATTGTATTTAAAAAAGTCCATGAAACTCTTGGAGGACATATAAGATTTTTAGTTTCAGGTGGGGCAAAATTAGAAGCTGGGATAATGGATGATTTCAAAGTTTTAGGAATAAAGGTTTTAGAAGGATATGGTCTTACAGAAACTTCTCCAATCATAGCTTTTAATAGAGAAGATGATGTAAAAATAGGAACAGTTGGAAAAGTTATTCCTGGAGTAGAAGTAAAAATTGCTGATGATGGTGAATTAGTAGTTAGAGGAAGAAATGTTCTTAAGGAATATTATAATAAACCAGAAGCAACAAAAGAGGCAAAAGATTCTGAGGGTTGGTTTCATACAGGAGATTTAGGAAAAATTGAAGATGGATATATAAGTATAATTGGAAGAAAGAAAGAGATGATAGTTTTATCAAATGGTAAAAATATAAATCCTGTTGATATTGAAAATGAAATTGTTAGAGGAACAGATTTAATAAAAGAAATAGCAGTAGTAGAATATAATAATCATTTATTAGCTTTGGTATATCCTGATTTTAATTTAATAAAAGAAAGAAATATTGTCAATATAACAGAAACTTTAAAATGGGAAATAATAGATTCATACAATGTTAATGCACCAACTTATAGAAAAATATTAGAAATTAAAATTGTAAAAGATGAATTACCAAAAACTAAACTTGGAAAATTAAGAAGATTTATGTTAAAAGATGTTTTAGCAAGTTTAGAAAAAGGTAATATAGAAAAAGAAGAAACTATTGAAAAAGACCCAGAGGAAGATACTTTAGAATTTAAAACTTTATCAGAATATATAAAAGATGAAAAGGGAGAAAATATTCGTCCTAATTCACATATTGAGATTGATTTAGGTTTAGATTCTTTGGATATAATTCAAATGAATTCATTTATTGAAAAAACTTTTGGATTTAAAATAAAAGAAGAGGAAGCTGTTGATTTAAAAGTAATAAAAGATATATGTGAATATATTAGAAAAAATAGTAGTACATATCATATAGAAAAAATGAATTGGGGAGAAATATTTAAAGAAGACATAGATTATCAATTACCAAATCATAAAGCTATATGGTTTATAAAACTTATATTTACTCCAGTTTTAAATTTGTATTTAAGATTAAGAATAAAAGGTAGAGAAAAATTATCTAATGATACAAGAATAATTATATGTAATCATGAAAGTTTTATAGATGCTTTTGCTGTTCAAAAATTATTTAAAGGAGAACAAATAAAAAATACTTATTATTTTGCTATAAAAAAACATTTTGATAAACCTGTATTGAGATTTTTTGCAAATCATGGAAATATAATTTTAATGGATTTAAATCAAAATTTAAAAGAAAGCTTACAAATTTCAGCTAAAGTATTAAAATCTAAGAAAAATTTAGTAATATTCCCAGAGGGAGCAAGAACAAGAAATGGTAAGATTCAAGATTTTAAAAAATTCTTTGCAATATTGTCAAAAGAATTAAATATTCCTGTAACCGTTTTAGGAATAAAGGGAGCTTATGAGTCAATGCCATATGGAAGTACTTTTCCAAAACCTGGTAAAGTAGAGGTTGAAGTATTAGGAGAAGTATATCCAGATGATTTACCTGTGGATAAAATCGTTGAAAATTCTAGAAATTTAATAATAGAGTGGCAGAATAAAGATAGAAAATAACTTGACAAAAGTACTTAAATAATATATAATTGTTCCATGCAGTACAGATTTAAGTAAAGTATAGATTCTGAAATAGGGGTATCAATATAAAATACTGAAGTTTCAAAACTAGTCTTTTTAAGTCTATGCAAAAGTATTTTATGGAGGTATCACAATGAACAAAGGAACAGTAAAATGGTTTAATGCAGAAAAAGGATTCGGATTTATCACTTCTGAAGAAGGAAAAGATTTATTCGTACACTATTCTGAAATTAAAAAAGAAGGATTTAAAACTTTAGAAGAGGGACAAAAAGTATCTTTTGATGTTAAAGAAGGACAAAAAGGACCTCAAGCTGCTAACGTAGAAATCCTTGGATAATTAAAGAGATTTTTAAAGCCCACTCTTATGAGTGGGCTTTTTTGTATATAGATTTGGAGAAAAAATGAGATTAAAGAGAGAGTTTTATACAAGAGATACAATAACAGTTGCTAAAGAATTACTAGGTAAAATTATTGTAAAAAAAAGAGATGATGGAGAAATTTTTAGTGGTAGAATAGTTGAAGTAGAAGCATATTTAGGAATAAAAGATAAAGCAAGTCATTCATATAATGATAGAAGAACAAAAAGGACAGAGATTATGTATAAAAAGGGAGGATATTCTTATGTTTTTTTAATTTATGGAATGTATCAATGTTTTAATGTAACTACTTCATATGAAGGAAATCCAGAAGCTGTTCTTATAAGAGGGATAGAACCTTTAATAAATAAAGAAAAGATGTTTGAAGAGAGAAAAGTAAAGAAAGAAAAAGATATTTCTAATGGACCTGGAAAATTAACAAAGGCTTTGGGAATAACTAAGTTAGACAATGGAAAAGATTTAGTAGAAGGCAGTAACCTTTGGTTAGAAGATGATGGATATAAAGTTAAAGAGATTATAGAAACAACTAGAATAGGAATTGATTATGCTGAAGAAGACAGTTTAAAACCTTGGAGATTTTATATAAAAGATAATAATTTTGTTTCAAAAAAATAAATCTAACAAATGAAGTTGGAGGAAGAAATGGACAATAAAAAAGGTGTAATTCAAATTATTCACGGAATGAGTGAACATAGAGGAAGATATAGTCATTTTTTTAAATATTTTGAGGAACAACAATGGATAATTGAGATGGAAGAACATATTCACCATAGAGATAAAAAAGAAAGTGATGAAAAAATTGGAATATTTCAAAATGATTTTAATAAAATGATAGAAAATCAAATTAATTTTACAAAAAAATTAAGAGAAAAATATCCTGATAAAAAAATATATATATTTGGTCATAGTATGGGCTCTTTTATAGCTCAAGAACATATGAAAAAATTTAATAAAGAAGTGGCAGGATATATTATTTGTGGTTCTTGTTATGAACAAAAAATATTATGGAATTTAGGAAAAATTTTTAGTAATCTTTTGGATAAAATTTATAAAAATAAAAGAGCCTCTATAATAAGAAAACTAATTTTTTTAAACTCCAATAAAAAAATAAAATCAAATAATTATTATAATGAAAATTCCTGGCTTTCAAGAGACATAGAGGAAGTAAAAAAATATTCATCAGATAAAAATTGTGGTTTTACTTATAGTAGTAGTTTTTATAAAGAGTTTTTTATATTTTTAAATAAATTATATAATAGAAATGAATTTGAATTAATAAATAAAGATTTGCCAATTCTAATTATATCAGGTGATATGGACCCTGTAGGATTACATGGAAAAGGGGTTAGAGCATTAGAAAAATTTTATAAAAAATTAAATTTTAAAAACCTAACTTTAAAATTATATAAAGAAGCTAGACATGAGTTACATAATGAAATAAATAGAGAAGAAGTATTTGAGGATATAAAAAAATGGCTTGAAAAAAATTAAAATAAGAAAGAGCTTTAAAAAAATTATTTAAAGCTCTTTTTTTATAAGAAATGAGAAAATATAATACAAAAAATATTAAATTCTTATAAAAAATAATTAAAAACATATTGACATTTGTAAAAAAATATGGTAATAATTATTAACAAATGTAAATTTAAAAAAGAGGTGTTAGTATGTCTATTACAAAAAAAGAGCTAAAAAATATGTTTTTAACAGCAGCATCACTTTTAAAAGAAAATTGTGAGGAATTTTCAAAAATAGATTCACAATTTGGGGATGGGGACCATGGAATAACTATTGGTAAAATAGCAAAATTGATAGAGGAGAAAATAGAAGCATGGCCAGATGATGAATCTATAAAAGACTTTATAGATGACTTAGGAACTGGTATAATGGGAGTAAATGGTGGTTCAGCTGGACCTTTATGGGGAACTTTAATATCAGGTTTAGTTGTTGATTTAGATGAAGAAGAGGAGTTAACAATAGATGATTTTAAAAAGATGTTAAAAAGTTCTTTAAGTGAAATGCAAGATATAACAACAGCTAAAGTTGGAGAAAAAACTATGATGGATACTTTAATCCCAGCTGTAGAAACAGCTGAAAATTCAAAATCTACAGATTTTAAAGAATTTTTTGAAGAGATAGCCAAAGCAGCTGAACAAGGGGCTGAGGATACAAAAAAATATATTTCAAAATTTGGAAGAGCAAAAAGTTATAAAGAAAAAACTCTAGGATACAAAGATGCTGGAGCTACATCATTAGCATGTTTATTTAGAGGACTAGCAAATGGAATAAAATAAATTTATTTATAAAAAATTAGGAGGCGAAATTTTTATGAAAATGAAAAAATTTATTAATGACCCAAGCAATTTAACAAAAGAACTTTTAGAAGGATTAGCACTATCAAACAAAGATATAATAGAATATGTTGATGGTGAATTAATAGTAAATAAAAAATTAAAAGATGCAGACCGTGTAACAATAGTTACATTAGGAGGAACAGGACACGAACCAGCTCTTAGTGGATTTGTAGGAGAAGGAATGTTAGATATATCAGTACCAGGAGATATATTTGCAGCTCCAGGACCACAACCTTGTATAAAAGCTATAAAAATGGCTGATAAAGGAAAAGGAGTTTTATTTGTAGTTCTTAATCATGCTGGAGATATGCTTACAGGAAATCTTACAATGAAAGCTCTAAAAAAAGAAGGAATAAAAGTAGCAAAAGTTGTTACTCAAGAAGATATTTCTAATGCTCCAAGAGAAAATGGAGATGATAGAAGAGGACTTGTAGGTTGTGTACCTTTATATAAAATAGCTGGAGCAGCAGCAGCTTCTGGAAAATCTTTAGAAGAAGTAGCTGAAATAGCTCAAAAATTTGCTGATAATATGGCAACAATAGCAGTTGCTACTAGAGGGGCTACTCATCCAACAACTGGAGAACCTATAGCTGTTTTAGGTGAAGATGATATGGAAATTGGAATGGGACAACATGGAGAAGGTGGAGGAGGAAGAATGCCTCTTAAAACAGCTGATGAAACAGCTCAAATAATGTCTGATGCTTTAATAAAAGATTTAAGCTTAGTTTCTGGAGAAAAAGTCTTAGTTGTTATAAATGGAAGTGGAGCAACAACTCTTATGGAACAATTAATAGTATTTAGAAAAGTTCATAATTATTTAGCTGAAAAAGGAATTGAAGTTGTAGCTAATGTTGTAGGAGAAGTATTAACAGTTCAAGAACAAGCTGGATTCCAAATGATGTTTGCTAGAATGGATGATGAGATGTTAGGATATTGGAATGCTCCATGTAATACACCATATTTTAAAAAATAATTTTATAAAAGTATAAAAAATATTAATTAAAAATTTTAGGAGGGAATTATGGCAGCTGAATATATGCATATAGGAATACCAGTTACAAATTTAAAAGAAGGAATGACTTATAATGAAGATATGAAACTTTGGATGAGTAATCCAGATGATTATGATTTTAAAATAGAATATTTAAAATTTGAAGCAGGAACTCCTTTCCCTGAAATAATCCACAAAAATCCACATGTAGCTTATAAAGTTGATGATGCTGAGCCTTATATGGCAAAAGCTCAACAAATAATATTTGGACCAGCTGAAATAGGTCCAGATGTAAGAATAGCTTTTATAATTTTGGATGATACAATAATAGAATTATATGAAGACAAAAATTGGAAAAAATAGGAGGATGTGATTTTTATCACATAAAAAATATGGCAGATAAATTTGGAAATAAAATTGCAAAAGATTATGAAGTTAATACTCCTTTTGCTAATCAAGGAAGTTTTTTTGTAAAAGGAATGCAAAATATGGATTGGGGAATGAAAGCAAGATTCTCAAGAATTTTTAATCCAAAAACAGGAAAAACAGTTATGCTTGCCTTTGACCATGGATATATTATGGGTTCAACAGCAGGACTTGAAAGATTAGATTTAGCTATTCCACCATTAATGGAAGATGTTGATGTGTTAATGGGAACTCGTGGAGCAATAAGAACTTGTATTCCACCTACTTGTAAAAAAGGAATAGCTTTAAGAGCTAGTGCTGGAAGTTCTGTATTAGATGATGATATGAGTCATGAAGTAATAGGAGTAGATATAGAAGATGCTATAAGATTAGATGCCACTTGTTTAGCTGTACAAACTTTTATAGGAGCTCCAGGGGAGAAAACTTCTCTTGAAAATTTAGTAAGAACAGTTGACATGGGAAATAAATATGGAATCCCTGTATTAGGTGTAGTAGCAGTTGGAAAAGATATGGAAAGAACTCCAAAATTCTTTAAGTTAGCTACTAGAATGTTGGCTGAATTAGGAGCTCACATTATAAAAACATATTATTGTGAGGACTTTGAAGAAGTGGTAGCAGCTTGTCCTGTTCCAATAGTTGTAGCTGGTGGAAAAAAAGTTCCTGAAAAAGAGGCTTTAGAATTGGCTTACAATGCAATAAGTAAAGGAGCAGTCGGAGTTGATATGGGAAGAAACATATTCCAAGCTGAATCTCCAAAAGCTATGGCTCAAGCAATAGGAAAAATCGTTCATGAAGGATATACAGCAGAAGAAGCTTATAAATTTTATGAAGAAAATAAATAAAAAGAAAAAGTAGAGTGGAAAATTTCCACTCTATTTTTCATTTAATATTTCTTTTGCTACCTCACTTGTAATAATAAGATGAGTAATAATTCTAGAATTTAAAGCTCCAATAATAGCATTTTTATTTACTTTGGATGAAGCTATTCCTATAACTTTTTTTGTCTTTTTTAATAAATCTAAAGGAATTTCAACAGAAAAATTATTTTCTCCTTGAATAACCTTTCCCTTTTTATCAAAATAATAAGATAAAATTTTTCCAACAGCCCTTTTTTTAGAAAGGGCATCACCAAATCTTAAAGCGGTAGCTAAATCTGGAACAGAAGGATGACTATTAATTCCAACTATAGCTAAATCTAATTTTTTCCAAATTGTAAATATTTCTTTATAATTTTCTACTGATAAAAAAATTTCTTTTTCTTGATAAGAAGTTAGAAAAGCAGGAGAAAAAAGATAACTAGGTGTAAGGCCAGTTTTTTCTCCTATGATACGAACTAATTCATTAGGATGATATCCTTTGAAAGGAATATTTGTATTTCCAATAAGAGGGACAACCTTTCCTTTTAGATTTCCTATAACTTTTTCTTTTTTTTCTAAATTATCAGTAAGATTACTAATAATACTACCCCATCCAATACCTAAATATTTGACATCTACTAATTCTTTAGTAATATATTCAATAGCTTTTTCAGCAATATAATTATCAGTATTAACAGTTGGAGTTTGAGAAATTATATAAATATCATCAATATTAAATAATTTTTTTAATTCTTGAGCTAAGTCAGTACTATATGAACGAGGATAATTGATATTTATAGTAACAATTCCCATTTCAATAGCATCATTTAATAATTTACTGACTAAAGGCCTAGAGATAGAAAATTCTTTTGCAATTTCATTCTGTGTCATATTATCAAGATAATACCTTTTAGCAACTTCAATCAATCTGTGTATTTTATCATTATCTTTGATCATAAAAAACTCCTAATTTAAAAAATTTAATCATATAATATTATATAATATTTATTAAAATAATAAAAGAAAAAATTACAAGTATTCAATTATAGTTCCTGAAAAATCTACATCTAATTTTTTTATTTTCCAATTGTTATTTAAAAGTTTTACTTGAGAAAAAATTTCATTAATCAAATTACTATTTTTAGTAATTCCTAAAAGAGTTGGACCAGCTCCACTTATAACAGTTCCTAACACATTATTAGAATTACAAATTTTTATTATTTCAGAGCTTTCATCAATTAATGGAAGTCTATATTGTTGGTGAAGTTTATCAGAAAGAGAAATTTTTATAAGTTTTTCATCACCTAATTCTAAGGCTTTTAATAAAACACCAGTTCTAGAAATATTGTAGATACCATCTTTGAAAGAAATTTCTTTTGGGAGAACATTTCTTGCTTTTTCTGTTGAAAGCTCAAACTCTGGGATAAAAACATAAAAATTAAGGTCTTTACTTATATTATACTTTACTGTATAAGGAATATCATTTTCAACTAAAGAAACAGTAAGCCCTCCAAAAAGAGCTGGAGCTATATTATCAGGATGTCCTTCAATGCTATTACAAATTTTAAATATTTCTTCCATAGGAAGATTTTTTCCTGAAAGAATACTAGCCCCTAAAACTCCTCCTACAATACAAGTGGCACTACTTCCAAGTCCTCTACATACAGGAACTGAACTTTCAATATTTATCTCTACATTCATAAGAGGGAGATTCATATATTCAAAAGTTTTTTTAAAAGAATAGTAAACTAAATTATTTTCATTTTGATATTTTTCTTCACAACCTGTTATTATCAAAGGTTTATCAGATTTTTTAAAAGTAAAATATGAATATAATTTAAAAGCAAGTCCTAAGGAATCAAAACCTGGACCTAAATTTGCAGTAGTAGCTGGAACTTTTACTCTGAACATAGTATCACCTCTATAGTTTTATCTATATTATTTTTCTCTATTATATTTTTATGTAATTCTTTTTTATTTTCTAAATCTTTTAGATTTTCAGGAATAGAGAATTTTGTTTTTTCACTCAATTTTTTCATAATTTCAAATTCATTTAAAGAAGTTTCTTCAAAAATACTTTCATATACAGATTTTGAGAATTTAAATGGACTAGCTGTAGATAGTAAAATATTTTTACAATTAGAACTATCTAATTTTTTAAATTTTTCCATAACAGAATACCCAACAGCTGTATGAGTATCTAAAAGATAATTATAATTTTCAAAAACTTTTTTAATAGTTTTTCTAGTAGTTTCTTCATCAGTATAATCAAAATAAAAATCTTTCTGTAATTTTTCTAACATTGATTCTGAAATTTGATATTGACCATTTTCTTTTAAATCTCTCATAATTTTTTCTATATATTTATCATTATCATTACTTAAATGAAATAATAAACGTTCTAAATTACTTGAAATTAAAATATCCATAGATGGAGAAAGTGTTTTTAAGAAATCTCTATTCTTATTATAAATTCCAGTATTATAAAAATCAGTTAATACTTTGTTACTATTAGAAGCACAAACCAATTTATTTACAGGTAATCCAAGAAGTTTAGCATAATATCCAGCAAGAATATCTCCAAAGTTACCACTTGGAACTATAAAATTAACTTTTTCTCCAAGAGAAATCTCATCTTTTTTTAGAAGATTAATATAAGAATAGAAGTAATAAATAATTTGTGGTATAAGCCTTCCTATATTAATAGAATTAGCAGATGAGAATGAATAATTTTTTTCTTTAAGATAATTTTCTATATTTTTATCTGTAAATATATTTTTTATTCCAGATTGAGCATCATCAAAATTTCCTTTTATTCCATAAACAAAAGTATTATTTCCTTCTTGAGTTGTCATTTGTTTTTTTTGAACTATACTAGTTCCATCATTTGGAAAAAATACAGCAATTTTTATATTTTCTATATTTTTAAATCCTTCAAGAGCAGCTTTTCCTGTATCTCCAGAAGTTGCAGTAAGAATTAAAAGTTTTTTGTCAATTTTATTTATTTTCATAGCTTCCACAGTAAGATGAGGGAGTAGAGAAAGAGCAACATCTTTAAAAGCACTTGTTGGACCATGAAAAAGCTCTAATATATAATCTTGATTAACTTTAACTAAAGGAGTAACTTCTTTACTAGAAAATTTATTATAAGCTAAATCTATAGAATTTTTTAAAGATGAATCTGAAAAATCAGATAGTAATTTTTTTAAAATATTAAAAGCAATATTTTTATAAGATAAATTTTTTAAATTTCCAATTTCTTCTAAAGATAATTTTAAATTTTCAATATTTTCAAAAATAAATAATCCTCCCTCTTCAGAAATTCCTTTTATAATCCCAAGTGAGGGAGAAATAGATATATTTTTATTTCTAGTACTTATGCAATTCATATAAACCTCCAATTTTAAATTTGTATATATGATACTATGTTTTTGAAATAAAAACAAGTGTTTTTATAATAAAAATGTTAAAATTTATATATAAAAAACTGTTATAAATTAATTACTAATAATTTATAACAGTTTAACTAAAAATTATTCTATTGGTCTATTTAATTTTAAATATCTTTTAATCATCTCATGACGCATATATTTTCTATCTAATAGTTTTACTTCTTTCCACATTAAATATCCTGCTACTAATGCTGTAGTACAATCAGCTATAGGGAAACTTATCAATACTCCCATTGCTCCAAATTTTAAAGGGAGGATATAAGCAAGTGGAATGGAAAGAACAACAAGTCTTAAAAATATAAGTCTAGTAGTAATAAATCCTTTTCTAATTGCTTGGAAATATCCAGCACAACATAAATAAATAGCCGTTCCAGTCATATACATTAAATGATATCTTATAGCTTGAGAAGTGTATTCAACAACTTCAGAGTCATTTTTTATAAATATTTGAACTATTTTATCAGATAGAAGAACGACAATACCTACTAGAAAAACTGAAGAAATGCCAGAAATTATAAGAGATAAAATAAAAGTATCTTTAACTCTTTTAAAATTTTTTGCTCCCCAGTTAAAAGAAATAATAGGTTGTCTTCCCTGATTTAGACCACTGTAACTTGTATTGATAAAACTTCTAAGTATAGTCATTATTCCTAAACTTATAAGAGCAATTTCTCCACCATATTTAAGTAATTGAACATTTAATACAAGAATATAGGTACCATATAAAAATTCATTAGAAAAAGAAGAAAAACCTGTTGAAAACATTCTTTTAACAATAGAAAAATCCCAAGAAATATATTTATTTTTTAAAGTTAATATATCACTTTTATAAAAATGATACAATAATAACATTGCTGGAACAAAGTTAGCAAAAGATGTGGCTAGAGCAGCTCCTTTCATTTCCCATTTTAAAACTATAACAAATAAATAATCTAATATAACATTGACAATTATAGAAGCAAAATTTATCATCATAGACATAATAGGATTTCCTTCACTTCTAACAAAAGCACAAAAAGACCAAAATGCCATTTGGAAAGTGACAGATGGAAGAAAGAAAAAACAATAATCTTTTACATAGTTGATGTTAGAATCTGTAGCTCCTAAAAATCTAACTAATGGTTCTAAAAAAGTGAAACCTAAAATAGTATAAACTATTCCAACAACAATAACTGTATAAATACAAGCTCCTAAGGTTTTTCTTGCATCTTCCAAATTATCTTGCCCTAATTGAATACTTACTAAAGATGAACCACCAGCATTGAAAAACATTCCTAGAGCATCTCCTAAAACAATTAAAGGATAAATTGTTGCAATAGAACCAATTCCAACTCTACCCATTGCTTGTCCTATAAAATATCTATCTGTTGTATTTAACAAAATAGAAGATAAAGCTACAATGGTACTAGGAACAGAGAACTTAATAAGTAAAGGTAAAAGTTTTGCATCTCTAAATTGAGAACGTTGATCTTTATTCATAGGGCCTCCTTAGTACTTTATAAAAATTTAAGTAAAGAGTATGAAAAGCCTCAAGAAAAACTTGAGACTTTTCAAAAAGTGTATATTTATTATTTATAGTACCATTAAACCATAAAAAAAATAAAAAATCAATAGTTATAAAAAAAGAATTTTTTATTTAAAAAAAAGAATAAAAAAGAAAAAATAAATTAATTATTTTAATTTTTTATAAAGTGATGGAGAAAATAATATAAGAATAGGGAAAATTTCTAATCTTCCTAATAGCATACTTAAAGATAAAATAATTTTATTAAAATCGGAAAAATGAGAAAAATTTCCAGTTGGGCCAACTGCTTCAAGACCAGGACCAATATTATTAAAAGTAGCAGCTACAGCACTAAAAGCTTCTGTAAAAGTTTTTGTTTCAAAAGAAACAGACAAAACAATTAAAAAGAAAATGAAAATATATAAAATTAAATAAGTACTTATGCTATTAAATAAATCTTTAGATATAGGCTTTCCATCCATTTTTATACTAAAAATTCTATTTGGTGTACTGATTTTTTTTAATTCGTTAATACAAGTTTTAAAAAGAACTAGTATACGAGAAACTTTTAAACCTCCAGCTGTAGAACCAGCACAACCACCAATAAACATTAATATAAGTAATATAGTTTTTGAAAAAATAGGCCATTTATCAAAATCTACAGTAGCAAAACCTGTAGTAGTTATAATAGATGATACTGTAAAGAAGACATCTCTAAATAATTTCGAAAAGCTTTCATAAGAAGAAGAAATGTTTATACAAATTAAAATAATTGATATAGAAACAACTCCTAAATAAAAACGAAGTTCTTCATTTTTCAAAACTTGTTTAAAGTTTTTTAAAATTAAAGCATAAAAAAGGTTGAAGTTCATTCCACATAAAAGCATCCCAATTCCTAAAACATATTCTATATAAGGATTATTGTAATAAGCTATACTTGTATTTTTTATTCCAAATCCTCCTGTTCCAACAGTACCAAATGCATGAACAACAGAATCAAATAGAGGCATTCCACCTATGAAAAGAAAGAAAATAATTAATAAAGTTATAAAAATATAAATCATATATAAAATTCTTGAATTATAAGACATTTTTGCAACTAATTTTCCAAATGTTGGTCCAGGAACTTCAGCTTTCATTATATGTAAAGCTTGGTTATTATTTTTAGGTAAAATTGCTAGAGCTAAAACTAGAACTCCCATCCCTCCAACAAGATGCGTAAAACTTCTCCAAAATAATAAAGAATTATCTAATGCTTCTACATTTGTTAAAATACTAGCTCCTGTAGTTGTAAAGCCACTTACAACTTCAAAGAAAGCATCAATATATGATGGAATTTGTCTACTTATAAAGAATGGTAAAGCAGCAAATATGGAAAGAAGAATCCAAGATAAAGAAACAATAAGTAATCCTTCTTTAGCAAAAATTTTAGTATTTTCTGGAGTTTTTCTTGAAAGAGAAAAACCAATTATAAAAGATAAAAAAATAGTAATACTATGTGAAAATTTAACAAGATCACTTTCTTTATAAAAAAAACTTAAAAATAGAGGTATTAACATAAAACTAGCTTCTAGTTTTAAAATAACTCCAATTATATATTTTATCATTTTAGTATTCATAATATTTCACCATTATTTTAAAATTTTATTAACATCATTTAGATATTTTTCAGTTGTAATAATGATAATTTTATCTTCTGGTAAAATTACATCATCTCCTTTAGGGAAAATAACTTTGTTATTTCTAATTATATAAAGGATTAAAAGATTTTCTTTAATATCTAATTTTTTAAGAGGAACATTAATAATCATACTTGTTTTAGGAACTTTAAACTCTATTGCCTCAACTTTATTTTCAGCAATTCTATATAAAGTTTCTATATTTTCTTCTTGTGAACTAATTAATGACCTTACTATTTTAATAATATGGTCAGCTACTATCTTTTTGGGTGTTATGATTGATTGAAGACCAACAAGTTCTAAAACATTAAAAAGAGATATTCCATTTATTTTAGTAATAGTTTTTTTAATTCCTACTTTATTAGCATATAATGAAAGAATAATATTTTCTTCATCTATTCCAGTAAGAGAAATTAAAGCATCATAATTTCTAAAGTTTTCTTCTTCTAATAATTCATTATCAGTCCCATCTCCATGAATAATAGTAGCATCCTCAAAAGTTTCACTTAATATTTTGGCTTTTTCTGAATTAGCCTCAATAACTTTTACATTAATTTTCTTTTCTAATAGAATTTTTATAAGATAGTGAGTTATTTTTCCACCACCAATAATCATAACAGATTTTATTTTTTCATCATTATTACCTAGAGATTTAGAAAATTCTTGAATATCATTTGGATTTCCAGTTATATAAATTTTATCTCCAGATTTTAAAATAAAATTACCTGTTGGAATAAAAACTTCTTGTCCTCTTTGAACAATACAAACTAAAATATTACTAAAATGATTATGTTTAAAATCTTTTAATTTTATACCATCAATATAGCTTTCTTTTTGTACTAAAAATTCAACCATAGTAACTTTATTTTTAGCAAAAGTCTCAACATTTAAAGCATTAGGAAATTCTAAATTTTTAGATATAAAAAAAGCTGCTTCAGCTTCTGGATTTAGGAGTCTATCAATTCCTAAAGATTCACTCATAAATTTCATTTGAGAGAAATATAAAGGATTTCTAACACGAGCAATAGTATATTTAGCACCCAATTTTTTAGCCATAATTGATGAGATAATATTTATTTCATCAGATTGAGTTACTGCAATAAAAATATCTGTATTTTCAATGTAAGCCTCTTTTAAAATTTCACAATCAGTTCCATTTCCTACAATTCCCATAATATCATTATATGATAAAACTTTATCTAAAATTTTAGAATCAGTTTCTATAAGAGTAATATCATTACCTTCGTTAGAAAGGTCATTACACAATAATTCTCCTACTTTTCCAGCCCCGACAATAATTATTTTCATTTACAACTCCCTATAGTTATTTATTCTTAATCTTAATAAATTATATCAAAAAATTAAAAAATAAACAATAATGTAAAAAATAGTTATTTTTTAAACATAAAATAGACAGCCCCTATTAAACAAAGAAAAGCATAAATATAATTTAATTTGAATTCTTGTTTTAAATAAAGCACAGAAAATCCAGAAAATACAACCAAAGTAATAACTTCTTGTATAATTTTTAATTGAGCTACAGTAAAATATTGGGAACCAATTCTATTTGCTGGAATTGAAAAACAATATTCTAAAAAAGCAATTCCCCAACTAGTAACAATAGCATACCAAAGAGCACTACCAGTATTTTTTAAATGACCATACCAAGCAAAAGACATAAAAATATTAGAAACAAATAAAAGACCAATGGGCAAAAATTTCATAAAATCCTCCTTATATAAATAAAAATATTAAGAAACTACAATAAAAAGGGGATGTTACAAATTTTTGTTATAAAAATAAACTTTATTTTAATAAAAATATTTTATTTTTATTAAAAATTTTATAAAATGTAACAACCCCAAAATATTATTTAAAATTTACTTAAAAGAAAATTTCTTTTACAGCAGGTTTTGTGGAAGCAATAACTTTTCCTTTATTAAAATGATATAAAATTTCACTTTGATTATTTAAAGCATTATAAAAATTATCACTATTAATTATTAAAAAACTTGCTGGATTTCCCTCTTTAATTCCATAAGAATCTCCAAGATTTAAAGTTTTTGCAGCATTATAAGTTATTAATTTATAACTATTCATAATTTCTTCATATCCCATCATTTGACATACATGTAATCCCATATGGGCAACAGTTATCATATTTCCTGTTCCTAATGGATACCAAGGATCAAAAATATCATCATGTCCAAAAGAAACATTATTCCCATTAGCTAATAATTCTTTTACTCTTGTAACTCCACGACGTTTTGGATAAGTATCAAATCTACCTTGTAAATGAGTATTTACTAAAGGATTACATACAAAGTTTATATCACTCATTCCTAAAAGACGGAACAATTTACTACAATAAGCATTATTATAACTATGCATTGCTGTAGTATGACTAGCAGTAACTTTATCTTTTAATCCAGTTTCTAAAGCTCTACAAGCTAAAACTTCTAAACCTTTAGATTGTTCATCATCAATTTCATCACAATGAACATCTACTAATTTATTATATTTTAAAGCTAAATCAATACAATAATTTATACTTTCAACTGCATATTCACGAGTAAATTCAAAGTGAGGAATAGCTCCTACACAATCAGCTCCCATTTTTACAGCATTTTCTAATAATTCTTTTCCATTAGGATAACTTAAAATACCTTCTTGAGGAAAAGCAACTATTTGAATATTAACAATATCTTTTAATTCTTCTCTTAACTCTATCATTCCTTGCATCGCAATAAGAGTAGGGTCAGTAACATCTACATGAGTACGAATATGTTGAACCCCATTAGCAACTTGCATTTTTATAGCACGACGAGCTCTATCTTTAACATCTTCTTTACTTAATTTTTCTTTTCTTTTAGACCAACATTCAATTCCTTCAAATAAAGTTCCAGACATATTCCATACAGGGTCTCCAGCAGTAAGACAAGTATCTAAGTGAACATGACTTTCTATAAAAGGAGGAAAAGCAGATTTTCCTGTACAGTCTAAAACTTCTTCATCAGGTAAAGGAGATAAATTTTTACCTATTGTTTTGAAAATACCATTTTCTATTCTAATATCACTAGCCTCTTTACTGTTTTCAATAAAAATATTTTTTATTAACATATATCCTCCTTTAATTTTTTTTAGTTAAAATTTTATCTAAAATAATAAATACTATAGCAGCGCTTATTAAAGAATTTATTGGTTTTATTCCCATAGGAAGAAAGATTCCTATAAGAGAACCAACAATAACCCCTATAATTCCACTCATATTGAAATTAGGGATTTCTTTTTTTGAATATTCATTTTTATGTAAGAAATAATGAAGAATAATTATAGCTCCAACTGGAGGAATCATTCCACTTAAAAGACTTAAGAACCCAACAAAATTATAATATAACCAAATAGCTGTAAGAGTACCAATAAATCCTCCAACTAAAACCATAGGTTTCATATTAATTTTTGTAATATTTGAAACTCCAAGTCCAGCTGTATATAAGGCATTGTTATTTGTAGTCCATATATTTAATCCAAGAGTAATAGTAGCTGGAATAGCCAATCCTTGTAAGATTAAAATATCAAATATATCAGGAATTCCGGTAACAGCTCCACCAACAGCTCCAAAAATCATCATAATTGAGTTTCCAACAAAGAAAGCTATAACAGTGGCTACAATTGCTGTTTTAGAATCTTTAGCAAAACGAGTAAAGTTAGGAGTAGCAGTTCCTCCAGAAATAAAAGAACCAACAACAATAGCAATTCCTGTAGAAAGAGTTAGAGGATTAGGTGGATTTTCTTTAAAGACATTTATGAATCCACCAACTTCTGAAATTCCCCAATTAATAGAATAAACTCCCAAAATAGCAATTAAAGGAACAGCAATAGAACCAAGAACAGCTAAAGCTTTTATACCTTTATAAGCAGTTATAGTCATAATAATTCCTGTAACTAAAATTAAAATCCAAACAGGAATTTTAGTAAGTCCTGATACAGGAATAGCAAACATAGCCACTCCAACTCCAAACCAACCAATTTGAGTAAAACTTATTAAAGCTGATGGTAAGTAAGAACCAACTTTACCAAAAGAATAACGTCCAAGAAGATCTAAAGTTAATCCTGTTTTTTGTCCAATATAAGCAAGTAATCCACAATAAACTCCTAAAAAAGCATTTCCCAAAGCAACAACAGTAAAGAAATTTTTTATATTCATTCCAATACCAAGATTTCCTCCAGCTGTCATACTAGGAGTAAAAAAAGTAAATCCTACAAGTACTACCATTGCAGCCCAAAGTCCTTGAGTTTTTTTCGATTTTGGTACTTCAGACAATGAATACTCACTATCTTCAAATTTTTCCCTTTTAATATTTGATGACATCATACTCTCCTTTTATTTTTGATAATTTTATTAGCAAAATATTATATCAAAAAAAAAGAAATATAACAAGGGTGTTTTAAATTAAAAAATAAATTTAAAATTTTTGATAAAATATTTTTTATTTTTACGTCTAAAAATTAAATATAGATATATTTAAAAATTAAGAAATATAATTGATTTTTTTTAAAATATAAGCTATATATATAATATAGAATTAAAAGAGAAAGGTGGTAAAATTTATGAAAAAAATAATACTTTATGATTGTTTTGGTGATTTTGTAAGAGAAATAGTTTGTACAGAAGAAAAAATTATCAATGAAACTGCCTTAGGTTCTTCATTTAAAGTAAATTCTAGATATGATTTTAATATAGATTTTACAATTTTTTTAAATAAGAAAAAAGAAGTAATTGAAAAAATAAAAAAAATATTAGAGGAAAAAGATGAAATAAATTTTGTAGTAGAAGAAAAAGAAGGACAAATATATATAAAGGCATTAATAAATCCAAATTTTCAAATAATAAAGCCTTAGATTAATCTAAGGCTTTTAATAATTAAATATAAAGGAGAAAAAATGATAGAAAACAAAAAATATTTTCTGTTGGATATGGATGGAACATTATATCTAGGTAACCAATTAATAGAAGGAGCAAAAGAATTTTTAGAAAAAATAAAATTAAAAAATAAAAAATATATTTTTATGACTAATAATTCTTCTAAAAATAGAGAAGCTTATGTTGAAAAATTAAAAAAATTAGGAATAGATGCCAATGTAGAAGAAATCTTTGGTTCAACAGAAGCAACTATTATTTATTTAAATAAAATAAAAAAAGGGGCTAAAATATTTTTATTAGGTAATGAATTATTAGAGGAAGCTTTTTTAAAAGCAGGATTTGAAATAATTAAAGAAAAAGACAAAGAAATAGATTTTGTTGTTTTAGGTTTTGATACAACATTAACTTATGATAAAATTTGGAAAGCTTGTGATTATATTTTTGCAGGAATTCCATATATAGCAACTCATCCTGATTTTGTTTGTCCTTTAGATGGGGGAAAATGTATGCCTGATACAGGTTCTATGATAGAAATGATAAAAGCAGTAACAGGAAAAACTCCATTAGTAATAGGAAAACCTAATAAGCATATAATAGATGGAATTATAGAAAAATATAATATTTCAAAAGAAGAAACTGTTATTGTTGGAGATAGACTTTATACAGATATAAGAACAGGATTAGATAATGGAATAACATCAGTTTTAGTAATGAGTGGAGAAACAACAGAAGAAACTCTAAAAGAAACTATTTATAAACCTGATTATATATTTAATTCTGTAAAAGATATGATAGATATTATTTAAAAAAGGTGGCAATGATGATAAAAAAAATAGCAGTACTATTAGGAATAGGACTATTATTCTCAAATTGTACTAATACTCAGGTAAAAGAATATGAAGGAGTATATACTTTTGGACATGAAGTAAGAATTTTTAAAGATACAAATACTAAAACAGATTATTGGTTATATAGCGATGATAAAAAAATACAAGAATTAAATAACTATATGGAAAGTTTAAAAGAAAAAGAAAAAAATAATTATTCAGAAGTAAATATAAGAATAAAAGGAATAGATGAAGGAAAAGCAACAAATGGTTTTGCTGAACCAAATGATAAAAAAATGAAAGTAATTAAATATGAAATAATAGAAAAATAAAAGAAGAGAGTTTTATCTCTTCTTTTATTTTAAAGCTTTTGAGTTTAATATTTTTATAATTTCTTTACAACGAATAAAATTTGAAAAAATAATAATTTCAAAAGAGTTTTTAAATGTTGGATATTTTTCAAAAGGGGTATATGAGTAATTAATATTATTTTCAAGATATTCAATAAATGAAAAATAAAAATTACTTATATTATTAATCTCATTTTCAATAATATTTTTAAAATTTTCAGATAATTCTTTTTCATATTTTTTTATATCTTTTTCTAGAGTTTCTAGTTGATTTAAAAGAATTATTAAATTAGATAAATAAAATATTTTTTCTTCAGGATGTTTATATTTTTTTCCAAAAGGAAGAGTATTTTTACTATCTTCTTTTAAAAGGTCTATATTTTTTTGAAGAATTCCTTTTATATTTGTAAAATTAACTTCATTTAATGTAGAAAAAGGAAGATTAGAGATTTTAAAATTAGGAGTTAATTTTTCTAAAATAAAAGAACCACAATTTTTTAATTGGAAAAGAGCAAGTTTATAACGGTCTTTATGTGGCATAAAAATCCAATTTATAAAATAAGCTATAAAAAAACCAGCTATACAATGAGATAGTCTAAAATATAAATATTTTCCATTTCCTACATATCCAATAGCAATAATAAAAATAGAAACAATTAGAGTAATTGGAAGAGGAGCTATTTGCCATTTATAATTAATAGGAAGACTTATACAGATGGCAATACAAGAAGAAATTATAATTAAAAGAGGAATAGGAAATTGTATTTTTAAATATTGAAAAAACATAATTATTCCAATAACTAATATACCTTCTAAAATTTGAACTAAAATTCTTTTTCCGCCATATTTTAATGAACCTACATAACCTCTATCTGTATAAACTATAAGACTTGATGTAACAGGTGCAGCTATACTAAAAGGTTCATTTATCATCCATGCAAAACCAAAACCTAAAACAGAGCAAAGAAGAAATTTAATTAAAAGTTCTTTTTCACTTTTTGACATTTCAAAATAAATACTTTTTAAAAAATTCAATATAAATCCTCCCTATATAATATTATTCAAATATTATACCACAAAAAACTATTTCTATAAAAATATAAAAAATAATAAATATAAAATTATTAAATAATATAATTATTTTTGAAAGAAATGTATATTTTTTATAGCACTATATAATATCACCTAATATTTTTTAGATAAAAACTGAATAAATATAAAATTATGATATAATGAAAATACAAAAGATATTAAAGGAGGTTTATAGTGGAAAATTTAAAAATAGAAGAACTAAAAAAAGAAATATATAAAAATAATGATGTTAAATCTATGATTGAATTAGGAAAAATTTATTATGAATTGAATAGAGTATCTTTGGCAGAAAAATATTATAAAATGGCTGTCAATAATAATAGTATTGAAGGACAATTAAGATTAGGAAAATTATATTTAGAGAATAAAAAATTAAATTTAGCAGAAAAATATTTAAAAGAATTTGCTGATAAAGGAAATTCAGAATTTCAAAATTATTTAGGAACAGTTTATAAAAGGCAATTTCAGTTTGAATTGGCAATAAAATATTATAATTTAGCAATAGAACAAGGAAATGAAAAAGCTATTTTTAATTTAGGATATTTATATTATGAAAATGATGAAGATGATTTAGCATTAGAAGTATGGAAAAAATTATCATTAATAGAAGATTCAGACTTATGTATATTTTTAGCTGAAATTTATCATAGAAAAGATGATTTTGGGAAATGTGAAGAATACTTGAAATTAGCAAGAGAAAATTCCACAGCTTATTACTTATTGGGTGATTTATATAGAGAATATCATGATTGTGAATTATCAGAAAAATATTTTTTGTTAGGAGCTGAAAGTGATGATGTAGATTGTCAAATAGAACTTCATAAATTATATGAACAACAAAATAAGTTGGAATTATCAGAAAAATATTTAAAATTGTTAGTTGGAAATTCTCAATTAAAATATGTTTATGATTTTGCTGAAAAATGTATGAAAAAAGAAGAATATAGTAGAGCCATTAATTATTATAAAATGTTAGAAAATAAAAAATTAAATTTTTATACATGGTGTGATAAAGAAGAAAAAATAAAATATAATCTATGTAAAGCTTATCTTAAATTAAAAAATTATGAAGAAGCAGAAAAATATTTGATTGTTATGGAAGAAAGTAAAGTTTTTGAGTATACTTATGAAATAGCGAAAATTTATGAAGAAAATAATAAGTTTAATGAAGCAGAAAAATATTATCTTCTTTCATTAGATTATGTAAAAAGTTTAGAACCTCTTGACTATTTAATAATGGAGAGAGAAGTTTGCTTTAATTTAGGAAAACTTTATTTAAAATTAAATGAAATTGAAAATGCTAAAAAATACTTAAAATGTGCAATAGAAGATGATTATATGTCTGATGAATATAATTCAGAAATAAAATATTTGTTAGGAGAAATTTATGAAAAAGAAGGTAATTTTGAGTTAACTAAAAAATATTATTTAGAATCAAATATTGAAAAAGCAAAAATTAGATTAAATTTGATTAATAAAAATATGATATAATCATGTTATAGAATAATTTATTTTTTTGAAGATTACAAACTTAAAGATATTTTTTATTAAATATAAATTATATAGCTTTTATTATTTTATAAGTAAAAATTTTATTAATTTTATAGTTAGTAAAAAAAGAATATACAATTTTATATTTTCTTAAATTATTTTAGCTATATAAAAAATATTATAATAATGTAATAAAAATATATTCAAAGTGGGAGGAAAATATGACAATTAATGAGGGAATTAGAAGCCTTAATTATGATTCAAAAAAAGTATTAGCATATAATGGAGAAACTATTAGTCAATTTATACCTAAAATTGGTAATTTTAGTACTGATAAATTTATAGTTACTACAAGAACAAAAAGAAATATAGAGGATAAACTTTTTGATATTTCTGTGGTAACTAGTACACTTGATAGAATTTATTTAGGGGCTATACTTTTAGCAAATCAAAGATTAATGGAGAATTTACCGACTGAAGTTACTTGTGAAAAAAAATCTCTTTCATTTAGAATAAATAATTTAAATGGATTAAATAGTTCTGAGGCAAACGTTACCATTCAAAACCCTACTTCTAGTAGTGTAATGGGAAAAATTAATGATATAGCAAATTTATGGTTAAAAAAATATAGTTCAACTAATAAACATTCTACAATTTTAGATTATAAAGAAAGTATGCTTTATTCAGAAGCTCAAATGATAGCAGAATTTGGTTTAGAAGCTAAAAATTTAATTAATAAACTTAATATAAATTATGAGAATAATGACAAGAAACAAATATATTTATGTAGACTTAAACAAATTTATTTTTCTGCTACTATGGATGCTCCTAATCAAATTTCAAATCTTATATCAGATAATGTTACTTGGGAAGAATTACAATCTAAAGGAGTAAATAATGATAATCCACCTGTTTATGTTTCTAATATAGATTTTGGAAGAATAGTATATATAAAGTTTGAAACTACAGAAACTAGTGATAAGGTAAAGGAAGCTTTTTCAGCAGTAGTAAGAGGTAATGATATTAGTCAAAATTTAGATTATACAAATATTATAAAAAATTCTTCTTTTAGTTTAATAGTAGTAGGGGGAACAATAAATGAAACTAAAGGTATAGGGTTAGAATCTTTGGAAGATATGAGAGTAATATTAAGTTCAGGATTAATATTTTCAAAAGATAGTCCTGGTTTTCCAATATCTTATACAACTACTTTTTTAAAAAATAATGAGTTAGCTATTACAAGTACTAAAACAGATTATATAGAAGTAAAAACAGAAATTTTTACTAGTGGAGAAATTATATTAGAACATTATGGAGCATATGTAGTTAGATTTTTTATTGATTGGGAGGAAATAAATTATAACGAAAAAGGAATTAAAGTAATAACAAAGAAATCTTGGAATGAAAATGGATTTTATAAAACAGCTCCATTTAAAACAGTTATACCTTTACCAGCTAATAGTAGTAATATAAATATTAAGGCTGAGGGAGCAACAGGACTTGTATGGGATCCTTGGAGAGTGTCTATAGATAAAAAGAATCTTCCTTTAGTTAATGTTAGAAATGTAATTATTAGTGGAACAACTTTAGCACAAACAGGAGTAGTAACACCTGATAGATAGGAGAAAATATGTTAGGAATTATTGATATTAGGGATAAAAATAGTTATAGAAATGGGATAAAAAAATTAAGAGAGTGGTTAAAAAAAGGAAAAAGTATTTCAGAAGAAATTATAATAATTGATGGAAATATTCCAAATAAAAAAATTACTTTATTTTTTGATAATTTAACTGGAACATATACTCTTAGAAGTATACAAATAAATGAGGATGAAAAAAGAGAAATTGCTTATAATTATGTAATCTCAAATAAAACTCTTTATGGAGCATTTAGTGATATTGTAAATAAAGGAATAAATTTTCCAGATTTTAATGCATGTAAATCTATAATTATTAATATAATATTTGATTCAGCTAGATTTGAATATTTTTTTAATTATATTGAAAAACATATTAGATTACAGGATATTAGAAATATTCCTATAGAATTTTATAATTTTAGTTTTAGAGATTATGCTCATATAAGAGAATTTAATAATAAGAAATTATATGAGGGTCTTACTATTTTAGATGCTGAACGTTATTATTTTAGCAATAAATTTACAGGGAATAAAAATGATGCTTTAAAAACTATAAGATTTTTTAAAAGTTTATAAAAATTAATAATATATAATAAAAAAGCAGCTTTTTTAAGCTGCTTTTTATTATACGGCCAATTTGCGGCCAATTATTTATTTTTTTTTCTAAATCTTTTAAATTAAAGAACTTTAAAAAACTTATCAACTATTCCCACTCAATTGTTGCAGGTGGTTTAGAAGAAATATCATAAGTTAATCTGTTAATTCCTTTAACTTCATTGATAATTCTATTAGAAACTTTTTCTAAGAATTCATAAGGTAATTTAGACCAAGTAGCAGTCATGAAATCTATAGTATTAGCAGATCTTAAAACAGCAGTATATTCATAAGTTCTAAAATCTCCCATAACTCCAACAGATTTTACAGGTAATAAAACTACAAAAGCTTGGCTAACTTTGTTATAAAGGTCAGCTTTTCTAAGTTCTTCAATAAATATAGCATCAGCTTCTCTTAAAATATCAGCTTTTTCTTTAGAAACTTCTCCTAAGATTCTTATTCCAAGTCCTGGACCTGGGAATGGATGTCTATCAATCATATGGTCAGGAATTCCTAATTCTCTTCCAACTTGTCTAACTTCATCTTTAAATAATTCTCTTAGTGGCTCTAATAGAGTGAATTTCATTTCTTTCGGTAATCCACCAACATTGTGATGAGATTTTATAGTCATTGAAGGTCCTTTTACAGATTGAGACTCAATAACATCTGGATATATAGTTCCTTGTGCTAAGAATGTAACATCGGTAAGTTTAGAAGCTTCTTCATTAAATACTTCAATAAATTCTTTTCCGATTATTTTTCTCTTAGTTTCAGGGTCAGATACACCTGCTAATTTAGAAAGGAATCTTTCTTCGGCATCAACACATTTAATGTTCATATGGAAATTTTCTCCATATACTTGCATAACAGTTTTAGCTTCATCTTTTCTTAAAAGTCCTGTATCAACAAAAATACAAGTTAATTGGTCTCCAATAGCTCTATGGATAAGAGTAGCAGCTACAGAAGAATCCACTCCTCCAGAAAGACCAAGTAAAACTTTTTTATCTCCAACTTTTTCTTTTATATTTTTTATAGTTTCTTCAATGTAGTTATTCATACTCCAATTTTTTTCACATTTAGCTACATTAAATACGAAGTTTCTATAAATTTCTTTTCCATATTCAGAGTGAGTAACTTCTGGGTGGAATTGAACACAATAAATATTTTTCTCTTTATTGTAACAAGTAGCAATACAAGAATCAGTATGAGCTATTTGAACAAATCCAGGCGCCATTTTAACAACATGGTCTTGGTGGCTCATCCATACTTGAGAATTATTAGGGATCCCTTCAAATAATGGATTTGTAGCATCATCAAGAACTAATATAGCTTTTCCAAATTCTTGTTTATCAGCAGCTTCAACTTTTCCTCCAAGTAAATGGTTTGTAAGTTGCATACCATAGCATACAGCAAGAACAGGAATACCTAAATCATAAAGAGCTTTATCTATCATATATGCATCTTCTAAGTAAACAGAAGCAGGTCCACCAGAAAGAATAATTCCTTTAGGTTCTCTTTCTTTTATTTTTTCAAGAGGCTCATAATAAGGAACTATTTCAGCGTAAACTCCCATCTCTCTAATTCTTCTTGCGATTAATTGGTTATATTGAGAACCAAAGTCAAGAATAACAATACTGTTTTTTTTCATTTTTCCTCCATAAATTAAAAAATATATATAAAAAAATTTAATAACTAAAAATTAAAATATTTTTAGAATGGAAATTCATCATCATCCATTTGGCTAAATGATGGAGTTGGTTCTGATACAGAATCATGTGAAGAATAATTATCGTCAGCACCAGTTGAAGTTCCTTTTGATTCTAAAAATTCTAAACTATTAACTAGAACATCATATGAAGTTCTTTTTTCACCATTAACTTCATATCTATTCATTTGAAGAGAACCATTTATTCCTACTTTTCTACCTTTTCTTAAATATTCTCCAACAAGTTCTGCTGTTTTTCCAAAAGCAACACAGTTAATAAAATCAGCTTCTCCTTTTGAAAAAGGTCTATCAACAGCTAAAGAAAATCTAGAATAAGCTTTTCCACTTTGTCCATATTTTAATTCGGGGTCTCTAGTTAATCTTCCAGTTAAAATTACTATGTTCATAATAAAAAACCTCCATCTTAATTTTATTAAATAATATATTTTTAATTATACCAAAAAAATACAGCCTTGACAAGAAAATAAAAAAAGTCATTAAAGAAAAATGTAAAATATATATAAGATTTTATGAAAAAAAATGGAAGATATGATATAATATTATGCGGAAATTTGTAAAAATATTTGGGAGGAAAAATGAAAAAAATAGTCTTATTAGATACTAGTGCAATTATGTATAGAGCTTTTTATGCAAATATGAATTTTAAAACAAAAGATGAGCCAACAGGAGCTGTTTATGGTTTTACCAATACATTACTAAGTATTATAAAAGAATTTTCTCCTGATTATATATGTGCAGCACAAGATGTAAAAAGAGCTACATTAAAAAGAAGTGAGATATTTGAAGATTATAAAAAAAATAGAGAAGCAGTACCAGAAGATTTACTTGTTCAAATTCCTAGAATAGAAGAAGTGTTAGATTGTTTTGGAATTAAAAGATTTAAAATAGATGGTTATGAAGCAGATGATGTTATGGGAACTATTGCTAAAAAATTTTCAAAAGAAAATTATGAAATATATATAATTACTGGAGATAAAGATTTAGCTCAATTAGTTGATAAAAATATAAATATTGCTCTTATGGGAAAAGGTGATGATGGAGGATTTAAAATTCTAAGAACAGATGAAGATGTAGTAGAGTTTTTAGGAGTAACTCCAGAAATGATACCAGATTTATTTGGACTTATAGGAGATAAAAGTGACGGAATTCCAGGTGTCAGAAAAGTTGGAGAAAAAAAAGCTATTCCAATGCTTGAAAAATATCAAAATTTAGAAGGAATATATGAAAATATCTCTTCTTTAAGAGAAATTTCTGGAATAGGACCAGGACTTATAAAAAACATAGAAGAAGATAGAGAAATGGCTTTTTTAAGTAGAAAATTAGCTACTATTGATAAAAATGTTCCTATTGACATAGAAATTTCACAAATATCTTATAATATAGACAATAAAAAAACTTTAGAACTTTTTAAAATTTTAGGTTTTAAAGCTCTTATAAAAAGAATGAATTTAGAAGAAGAAGTTGAAAAGTTAAAATTAGAAAGTTCAAATTCTCAATTGGGGCTTTTTGAAAATTTATCAGAAAAAGTAGAAGTAAAAAAAGATGAAGAAATTTTAATAGTTGACAATAATGAAAAATTTGAAATATTAAAAGAAAATTTAAAAAAAGAAAATGAAATTTTCTTTTATACTGAAAATATAGGAATTGCTTTCTCAACATCTAAAAAAGATTACTATTTACCTTTTGCTCATAATTTAAAATTAGGAGAAAAATATCAAAATTATTCAAAAGAGAAAGCTCAAGAAATTTTTGATTTAGATAAAAAATTTATAACTTATGGATTTAAAAATGTAATTAAAAATATAGGAAAAATTCCTACTAAAAATATGGAATTTGATATGATGTTAGGGTATCATTTACAAACAGCTCAAACTAAAGAGGGCTTAGAAATGGTAGCTTTAAATGAGGGAATAGATATAAAAAGTTATGCAGACTTATTTGGGAAAGAGGAAAGAGAAAATACAAATATAGAAGAATATGGAAAATATTTATGTAGATTATCATCCCTTATTCAAGAAGTTTATCCTAGTATGAAAGAGGATTTAGAAGAAAAAGGTTTAATAAAAAATTTAAAAGATACAGAGATACCTTTAATAGAAGTTTTAGCTTCTATGGAACAAGAAGGAATAACTATTGACCCTAAATATTTTCAAAACTATAGTATAGAACTTACAGAGTTAATTGAAAAATTAGAAAATAAAATATATGAGGAAGCTAATGAGAAATTTAATATAAATTCTCCTAAACAATTATCAGAAATTTTATTTTTTAAATTAAATATTACTCCTGTTAAGAAAACAAAAAGTGGTTATTCAACAGATGTGGAAGTTTTAGAAGTTTTAAGAGATAGAGGGGAAAAAATAGCAGAATATATACTAGAATATAGAAAATTTACAAAATTAAAATCTACATATGTAGATGCTTTGTTAAAAGTAAAAGATGAAAATAATAGAATTCATACTACTTTTAATCAAACAGGAACAGCTACTGGAAGATTGTCATCTTCTGACCCAAATTTACAAAATATTCCTGTAAAAACAGATGAAGGTATGAAAATAAGAGAGGGATTTGTAGCAAAAGAAGGAAATAAACTTTTAGGAATTGACTATTCTCAAATAGAGTTGAGAGTTTTAGGAGAAATGTCTGGTGATGAAAATTTAATAGAAGCATATGGGAAAAATGCAGATTTACATAGTTTAACAGCTAGAAAAATTTTTGATTTAAAAGAAGATGAAGAAGTAAGTAGAGAGGAAAGAATAATAGCAAAAACTATAAACTTTAGTGTTATTTATGGAAAAACTCCTTTTGGTCTTGCTTCAGAATTAAAAATAAGTCAAAGTGAAGCAAAAGAATATATAGAAAAATATTTTAGTGAATATCCTAGAGTTAAAGAGTTTGAAAAGGATATCATAGCAGAGGCTGAAAAAAAAGGATATGTTGAAACATATTTTAAAAGAAGAAGAAATATAGATGGAATTAACTCAAAAAATAAAAATATAAAAAATCAAGGGGAAAGAATGGCTGTTAATACAGTTATTCAAGGAACCGCAGCTGAAATTATAAAAAAAGCAATGATAAAAATATATAATGAAATAAAAAATAAAGATGATATAAAAATGTTATTACAAGTACATGATGAACTTATTTTTGAAATAAAAAAGGAAAAAGTAGATTATTATAGAGAAATAATAGAAAATATAATGAAAAATAGTGTAGATTTCAAAAAAGTACACTTAGAAGTAAATAGTGCTGAAGGTAAAAATTGGGCAGAAGCTAAATAGTTTTGAAGAAAGGAGGGTGAAATGTCTTACACTTCTCAAGTAAAAACAGAGATAATAAAAAAAACAATATATACAACGAAAGAGAAAATAGCAGAATTACGAGGAATATTAGATGTGAAGAATGCTATTCAACCTAATAAAATAGAGTTTAAATTAGAGAGTATAGAATTAGCAAATAGAGTATATAGCCTTTTAAAAGAAGTAACTCAACTAAAATTAAGCGTAAAATATTCTATAAGTATGAATTTTGGAGAGCATAGAGTATATATAATTACTATAGAAAAACAAAATGGATATACTGATTTCATAAAAATGTTAGAGGGATTTAGGGGAGAAAAAATAGAAGAAGATGAAGAAAGAGTAGCTGGTTTTGTAAGAGGGTTATTTTTATCAACTGGCTACGTTAAACCTCCAGAAAAAGAATATGCTATGGATTTTTTTATAGATGATGAGGAAATGGCAGAAGAATTATATAGAATATTATTAAATCTTGGGAAAAAAGTTTCAAAAACTAAAAAAAGAAATAAAAATTTAGTTTATTTAAGAAATTGTGAAGATATAATGGACGTATTAGTTATGATTGGTTCTATAAAAGAGTTTTATAAGTATGAAGAAATAACTATGATGAAAGATTTAAAAAATAAAACTATAAGAGAGATGAACTGGGAAGTAGCTAATGAAACTAAAGCTTTAAACACAGGGCTTAAACAGATAAAAATGATAAATTATATAGGAAAAGTTATAGGAATAAATAAACTTTCATCTGTTTTAGAGGAAGTTGCTTTTCTAAGATTACAAAATCCTGAGAGCTCATTACAAGAATTAGCTGATATGATAGGAATATCAAAATCAGGAATAAGAAATAGATTTAGAAGAATAGAAGAAATATATAATGAATTATTAGAGGAAAATAAAGGGAGAGTTTCTGATGAAAATCATAATTGATATACAAAATACAAAAGAGAGGTTGAAAAATAGTTATATTGCTTTAGGAACTTTTGATGGAATTCACAGAGGACATAGAGTTCTTATAAATGGAGCAATAGAGAAGGCTAGAAAAAATAATGGAATATCTGTAGTTTATACTTTTTTAAATCATCCATTAGAAATTGTAGCTCCAGAAAGAGTACCTAAAATGATAAATACTATAGATGAAAAATTAAGATTATTAGAAGAAATGGGAGTAGATTATGTAGTCTTACAAACATTTGATAAAGAATATGCAAAAACAACAAAAGAAGAGTTTATAGATAAATTTTTGATAGAATATTTAGGAGCTAAAGAAATTTTTGTTGGATTTAATTATACTTTTGCAGAAAAAGGAAGTGGAAATGTAGAATATTTAAGAGAAGTGGCTTCCAAAAAAGGAATTATATTAAATGAAATTCCTGCTATAGAATATAAAGGAAAAGTTTTGAGCTCTACCTTAATTAGAAAGTTAATTTTAGATGGAAAAGTAGAAGAAGCAAATATGTATTTAGGAAGGCCATTTTTTATTTCAGGAGTTGTAGAACATGGAAAAAAACTTGGAAGAGTTTTAGGTTTTCCAACAGCAAATTTAAAAATAGTAAATAAAGTATATCCTCCTTTTGGAATATTTGGAGGAACAGTTTCAATAGAAGGAGAAAATAAAAAATATAATGCTGTTATAAATATTGGAAGAAATCCTACATTAAAACCAGGAGAGTTAAGTGTAGAAGTTCATATATTAGATTTTGATAGAGAAATTTATGGAAGAAAAATAGATGTTAGTATAGAGAAGCATTTAAGAGATGAAAAAAAATTTAATTCTATGGAAGAATTAAGGCAAGGAATAAAAAATGATGTTGAAAACTGGAGAAAATTTTCAAATAGAAAATAAAAAAGAGATAGAATCAAATAAAGAGATAGTTTTAAAAATAGATAATTTTGAAGGTCCTCTTGAACTTTTATTATATTTAATTGAAAAGAAAAAAATGAAAATTTCTGAAATTAGAATAACTCAAATTATTGATGAGTATTTATCTATATTAGAAGATAGTAAAAGGGATAATTTAGAAATAAAAGTTGAATTTGTTTTAATAGCAACAGAGCTTTTAGAAATAAAAGCTTATTCTGTATTAAGTTTTGAAAAAGAAAAAGAATCAGAAAAAGAATTAAAAAGAAGATTAGAAGAATATAAAATTTTTAAAGAAGTAACTAAAGATGTAGCTAGATTAGAAAATGAATTTAATATTAGTTATTCTAAAAAAGAAGGAAGAAGAATTACAAAAGTTGATTCTAAAGAATATAACTTAGATACTTTGACTTTAGATGATATATATGAAAGTTATAAAAAGTATCTATTAAAACAAAATACAGAAATAATGCAAATAAAATATGAAAGAACTTATATATTAGAAGATGAAGTTGAAAAATTAAAAATTTTTGTCTATGATAAAATAAAAACATTGGGGGAAATATTTCAAAGAGCCGAAAATAAAATGCATCTTGTATATATTTTTTTGGCAATATTAGATACTTATAAAGAGGGAAGTATTGATATATTAAAAATAAATGAGGAAATATATATAAAAAGGATAAACTAATATATTTTTTGGAGGTACAATGTTTAGAAGTGGAATATTAGTAATGATAGTTACATTAATAAGTAGAGTGTTGGGATTAGCAAGAAGTATGATTGTAGCTTATTATTTTGGAGCTACAGCGGCTACTGATGCTTTTTTTAGTGCTTTTAAAATAAGTAACTTTTTTAGACAATTATTAGGAGAGGGAGCTTTAGGAACATCTTTTATCCCATTATATAATGAGAAAATAAAGGAAGAAGGAGAAGAAGAAGGAAGAAAATTTATATTTTCTATTTTAAATATAATTTTTATTTTTTCTATTATAATTTCTCTTTTAATGATTATATTTTCTGAACAAATAATAGCTTTGATAGTTAATGGTTTTTCACCAGAAACTCGGCATGTAGCTGCAGAACTTTTAGAAATTATGTCACCATATTTTATTCTAATAGCAATAGCTGGAATGTTAGGAGCTATACTTAATAATTTTAAAATTTTTGTAGTACCAGCCTCTACAGCTATATTTTTTAATATAGCGATATTAGGGTCAGCTGTATATTTTGGAAAAACTTATGGAATAAAGGCTATGGCTTATGGGGTTTTAGTAGGAGGAATTTTACAACTATTAGTACAGATACCACAATTTATAGGGAAAACAAAAGGATATAGTTTTAAAATTTATTGGAAAGATAAGTATTTAAAAAGATTATTTTATATGATGCTCCCAATGTTAGTTGGAATAGTGGCAAGACAGTTTAATACAATAGTGGACCAATTTTTTGCTTCATATTTAGAGGCTGGAGGAATATCAGCTCTTGAAAATGCCACAAGACTTTATACTTTACCAATAGGTGTTTTTGGAATATCTGTATCAACAGTTGTTTATCCTACTCTTTCTAAAAAGATAGTTAATAAAGATTTTAAAGGAGTAGAAGATAATTTACTAAAGGGATTAAATATTTTATTATTTTTAATAGTTCCATGTATGGCTGTATTTTGTTTTTATTCTAAAGAAATAGTAAAATTCTTATTTGGATATGGGAACTTTAATGAAAGAGCCATAGTAATAACAGGAGAAGCTTTATTTTTCTATTCAGTAGGACTTTATTTTTATAATGCTATTCATGTACTTACAAGAGCTTTTTATGGAATGAAAAATAGTAAAGATCCTGTTAAATTTTCAATAATGGCAATAATTATAAATATAGTTTTAAATATGATATTGATCAAACCAATGGCTTATAAAGGATTAGCTTTAGCCACTTCAATAGCTGCAATAGTTAATTTTACTTTGCTTTTATATACTTTTAGAAAAAAATATATTAATTTTAAATTAAAGAGACTTTGGATATTTGGAATAAAAACTATAATAGCTTCGATAATAGGAATTATAAGTAGTTTTTATATAAATAATGTAATTTTAAAATTAGTTGTATTTTCTGTTATCTATTTAATATTATGGGCTTATCCGATTTATAAAAAAAGATTAGAGGTATTTTAATGGGAATTGTTAATTATAAAATTTATACGCCTTATAAATATGCAGATGAAATAACAAGAGAGGGATTTAAAGAATATTTTCAAGGAGAATACTCTAAAGAGAAAATAAATAATTTAAAAATAGCTGATCTTTCTTGTGGAACAGGGAACCTTTTGTGTGTTGCTCTTGAAAAATTAATAAGACTTTCAAAAAAGATTTTTGGAAAATATGTATATAAAGAAAGTTGGATAACTGCATATGATTTAGATGAATTAGCTTTACAACAATATAAAGAAAATATTTTAAAAATATTAAAAAAATATAATTTATCTGGAGAAATAAAAACTTATTTAGGAGATAGCCTTACTACAGAGATAAATGAAAAATATAATTTAGTATTAGGAAATCCTCCATATATAGGAGAAAAAAATAATAAGGAATTATTTTCTAAAATAAAAGAAACTTCATTTGGTAAAAAATATTATCAAAGTAAAATGGACTATTTATATTTTTTTATTGAAAAAGGAGTTGATATATTAGAAGAAAATGGGATACTTTCATATATAGTTACAAATTATTGGTTAAAAGCTGATAGCGGAACCACTCTTAGAAATAAGTTAAAAGAAGAGGGAAGTTATAAATATTTGAATAATTTTAATACATCTGTATTTAAAGAGGTAAATGGACAACATAATGTGATATTTGTTTGGAGAAAAAAATTAGAGAATACTAAATGTTTTATAAAAAATTCAAATCTTGATGAAGAAGAATTAGAAAATAATAAAGAAAATACAGATTTAATTCAAGAAAAATTTGAGATTTTAAATGAAGAACTATATGATGAAAAAGGAAATATAATTTTATTAAATCCTAAAAATAAAAAAATAATAAAAAATATCTTAGAAAAATCAAATTATAGATTAAAAGATTTTGTAAATATTAATCAAGGAATAATTTCAGGATATGATGGAGCTTTTATAACAGAAATGTATTCTGATGATTATAAAGATATTTTAAAGCCTCTTTATAAAAATAAAGATATAAATAAATATAGTCATAAAAAAGAAAATAAGTTTTGGATATTTTATGTAAATACGGATACAGAAGTTGATAATAATTTTTTAGATTATTTGAGCATTTATCAAAAAAGATTAAAAGAGAGAAGAGAAGTAAAATCTGGAAAAATAAATTGGTGGGAACTTCAATGGGGAAGAGAAGAGAAGATATTTAAAGGTGAAAAAATTGTTGTACGTCAAAGATGTAAAACAAATATTTTTGCTTATAGTAATGGAGATTTTTATGGAAGTGCTGATATTTATTATCTTTCTGTAATAGATAAAAATATAAATATTTTTTATTTGTTAGGATATTTGAATTCTAAAATATTTTATAAATGGTATAGAATAAATGGAAAATCTAAAGGATATAATTTAGAATTTTATACAACACCATTAAAAGAAGTTCCTATATATTATCCTGATAATATTCAAGAAATAAAATTTATAGAAGATTTAGTAAAACAACAAATAGAAAATTATTCTGAAGATACTCAGGGAAAAATAGAAAAATATTTTTCAAATATTTATGGAGTTTAAGAAAAGAATAAAAAATAAAATATAGTAATAAAAAGTAAATTGTGATATAATTATTAGGTTACAAATAAAAATATTTATAATTTTTTGAAAATAAATGAGGAAGTGATAAATGAATAAGTTAGAGAAATTTAGAGAGCTTGGTTTAAGTGATAAAACTTTAAAAGCTTTATCCAAAAAAGGGTTTGAAGAACCAAGTCCAATTCAAGCATTAACAATACCTGTTTTATTGAAAGGTGAAAAAGATGTAATAGGACAAGCTCAAACAGGAACAGGAAAAACAGCAGCTTTTGCTTTACCAATACTTGAAAAAATAGAAAAAAGTACAGGAAAAATAAGAGCCATAATACTAGCTCCAACAAGAGAGTTAGCTATACAAGTAGCTGAAGAAACAAATTCTTTTGCTTTTGGAAGAAATTTAAAAGTAGTACCAGTTTACGGTGGACAGTCTATAGAATTACAAATTAGACAAGTAAAAAAAGGTGTAGATATAGTTGTTGGAACACCTGGAAGAGTTTTAGACTTAATAGATAGAAAACTTTTAAAGTTGGATGAAATAGATTACTTTATTCTTGATGAAGCTGACGAAATGCTTAATATGGGATTTATAGAGGATATTGAAAAAATATTAAGTTATACAAAAGCGGATAAAAGAATGTTATTTTTCTCAGCTACAATGCCAAAAGAAATTTTGAAAATAGCTGAAAATCATATGAGACCTGGTTATGAAATTTTAAAAGTTGAAACAAAAGAACTTACAACAAACTTAACAGATCAAATTTATTTTGAAGTTAAACAAAAAGATAAATTCGAAGCTTTATGCAGAATTATAGACTTAGAACCTGATTTTTATGGAATAGTTTTCTGTAGAACTAAAAATGATGTAAATGAACTTGCAGGAAAATTAAATGATAGAGGATATGATGCAGGTGAGTTACATGGAGATATAACTCAAAACTATAGAGAAACTACTTTAAAAAGATTTAAAGATAAAAAACTTACTATATTAGTAGCAACAGATGTGGCAGCTAGAGGAATAGATGTTAATGATTTAACTCATGTTGTAAATTATTCAGTTCCTCAAGAGGCAGAAAGTTATGTTCATAGAATAGGAAGAACTGGAAGAGCTGGAAAAGAAGGAACAGCTATAACTTTTATAACTCCATCTGAATATAAAAGATTACTTCAAATAAAAAGAATAACTAAAACTGATATTAGAAAAGAAAAAATTCCTGGAATAAAAGATGTAATAATTTCAAGAAAATACAGGATAAAAGAAAGTGTAAAAAATGAGATTCAAGAGGGAAATATAAATAATTTTGTAGAAATGGCAAAAGATTTATTAAAAGAGGGAACTCCAGAAGAAATAATTGCTTCTCTTTTAAAAATAAATTATGAAGATGTTTTAGATAGTTCAAATTATAATGAAATTGAAGAAGCAACTGTAGATAAAACAGGAAAAACAAGATTATTTATAGCCTTAGGAAGAGTAGATAAAATTACTCCTAAGAAAATAGTTGATTTAATTGCAAAAGAATCAAAGATTGATAGAGATAAAATAAAAAATGTAGAAGTTTATGAAAACTTTTCATTTATGAATGTTCCTTTTGCTGAAGCTGAATATATTTTGGATATATTTAAAAAGCAGAAAAAAGGAAGAAAACCTTTAGTAGAAAAAGCAAAAGTAAAATCTAATGAAGAGGAAAAAGTAGAAGAGGTTACACCTAAAAAAAGAGGAAGAAAACCAAAGTCAGAAGTAGAAGAGAAGAAAACTAACAAAAAAAATTCTTCAAAAGAATCTGTTTCTAGTGATAAAACAAAGAAAACTAGAAAGAAAAAAGCAGAAGGTAGTACAAAAAAATAATAACACATGTTACTCCCTTATTTAATGGAAAAATTATTTGAGGGAGTTTTTTATAATTTTATTTTAGGAGAAAATATGAAAGAAATTTTAAATAAATTAAGAGAGAATGAGTCAATAAATAAATTTTTTAAGTTTCCACTAATAATAGTTCCAACTTTTATATGTGTACTTTTGATAGTTTCAAGTTTCTTATTATATCAATTAACAGAAAAAAAATATTATGATGAGATAGTGGAAATAAAATCAGGAGATAGAATTTTACCAATATTAACAAAACTTTATCCAGAAAAAAAAGATTATTTTAGAGGATATCTAAAACTTAAAAGTGGTGGTAAGAAAATAAAAGCTGGTTATTATCAATTAAAAGGAAATTATTCAGTTATAGGTTTAGTTAATTTATTAGAAGAGGGAAGAGATAAAATGTTCTCTGTAACTATTCAAGAGGGGTTAACTGTAAATGAAGTAATAGATAAATTAGAAAAAGATAAGAGAATAGATAGAAATAAATTTATGGCAGAATTAAAAAATATAGACTTTCCATATCCAACTCCCAATGGAAATTTTGAAGGATATTTTTATCCAGATACTTACTTTATTCCAGAGAATTCAAATGAAAAAGTAATTATAAAAGCTTTTTTAAATGAGTTTTTAGAGAAGTTTCCACCAGAAAAATATCCAGATAAACAAGATTTTTATAATAAACTTATATTAGCTTCAATAATAGAGAGAGAGGCAGTAAAAAAAGAGGAAAAACCTATAATTTCTTCAGTATTCCATAATAGATTAAAAATAGATATGGTTTTAGCTTCAGATGCAACAGTAAATTATCTATATAATTATACAAAAAGAAAAATGTATTATAAAGATTTAGAGGTAGATTCTCCATATAATACATATAAATATAAAGGACTTCCACCAGGACCAATAGGAAATCCTGATAAATTATCTATTGATGCTGCTTTTAATCCAGTAAATACTCCTTATTACTTCTTTGTGGCTTCTGGAGGAGGAGCTCATCATTTTACAGAAACTTATGAGGAACATTTACAATTTCAAAGAGAAAATCTTATGAATGGAGATAAAAAATAATGAAAAATATTTTAGTTGGAATTAATAGTAAATATGTACATACAAATTTAGCTATAAGATACTTAAAAAAATATGTTGAAGAAAATTCAAATGAAAAAATAAAAATATATGAAAGTAGTATAAATAACAATATACAAAAAATTATAAGAGATATAATAGAAGAAAAACCAGAAAATATATTTTTTTCAGTATATATTTGGAATGTTGAAATGGTTTTTAAAATTGTTAAAGAAATTAGAAAAGTTTTAACAAAGGAAAAAATCTATTTAGGTGGTCCAGAAGTAAGTTATAATCCAACTGAAATTTTAGAAAAAAATAAAGAGATAGATGGAATTTTAGTAGGAGAAGGAGAGAATATTCTATTAAATCTTCTAACAAAAAATATAGAAGAAGTAAAAGGAATTTATTATAGAAATAATAATAAAATTATATTTAATGGATATGAGCCATTAATAGAAAACTTAGATATTATACCTTTTCCTTATGAGGATTCAGAATTAGAAGATGTACATAAAATAGTATATTATGAATCATCAAGAGGTTGTCCTTTTAATTGCTCATATTGTATGTCTTCTATAGATAAAACTGTAAGATATTTTTCTTTGGATAGGACAAAAAAAGATTTAAAAAGATTTATTGATATAGGAACAAGACTTGTAAAATTTGTAGATAGAACTTTTAATCTTGATAAAAAAAGATATTTAGAAATTTGGAAATTTTTATTAGAAAATTATAGAGAAAATATAACTTTCCATTTTGAAATAAATGCTAATATCTTTGATGATGAAGTATTGACTTTTTTGAAAAAAGTACCTAGAAAATTATTTCAATTTGAAATTGGAGTTCAGACAATAAACGAAGATACAATGAGAATAATTAATAGAAAAAATGATTTGGAAAAATTATTTCATAATGTAACAGCGATAAATAAAAATATACATTTACATTTAGATTTAATAGCAGGTCTTCCTTATGAAAATTATGAAACTTTTAAAAAATCTTTTGATTATGTTTATAATACAAAATGTGAGATGATACAGTTAGGTTTTCTAAAAATGTTAGAAGGAACAGAAATGAAAGCTAATGGACATAAATATAATTACAAATATTTAGATTTTCCACCTTATGAAGTAATATCTAACGATTTTATTTCTTATGCTGAATTATGTAAGTTAAAAGATGTAGAGGAAGTTTTAGATTTTTATTATAATTCACAGAAATTTTTAAAATCTTTAGCTTTTGTGGTAAAAAATTTCTTTGAAAGTCCTTTTAATTTTTTTGAAAGTATAGGAGAATTTTATAAAAATAAAGGATATTTAGAAATAGCTCATAGAGAATTAGCTATTTTTAATAATTTTGTAGAATATTATAAAGAAATGAAATTTCCTAAAATAGAGGAATTTTTAGAATATTTAAAATTCGATTATTTATTCTTGGGAAAACCGGGTTATTATCCTGAGTGGATAAAAGAAGAAAAAGATAAGGAGTTATATAAAAATATTATAGAAAAGATGGAGTTTAAATCTTCTAGAGAGGCACACAAGTCAACAGAGTTGGAAAAATTTTCTATTAATATGGAAACAGATAAGAAAGAAGAAGTATATATATTCTTTGAGTATACGAAAGATGGAACAAAATATAGAATTATAAAATAGAGGTTAAATATGAGCATAATTGATAAAGTAATAGAAAGAATAAAAGAAAGTAAAATGATAGAAAAAAATGATAGAATAGTTGTTGGATGTTCAGGGGGCCCAGATTCTATATTTTTATTGGAAGTTCTTTTAAAAATAAGAAAAGAATATAATCTTACTTTAGCATTAGCTCATATAAATCACCTTTATAGAGGAGATGAAGCTCTTAGAGATGAAAATTTTGTAAAATCTTTAGGAGAAAAGTATAATATCCCTGTTTTTGTTAGACAAAAAAGTATGGAAGCTCTTTCTATAGAAAAGAAAATAACTTTAGAAGAAGCGGGAAGAGAAATAAGATATTCATTTTTTGATGAAGTCTTAAGTGAAATAAATGGAAATAAAGTAGCATTAGCTCATAATTTAGATGACCAAGTAGAAACTTTTTTATTTAGGCTTATAAGGGGAGCTTCGTTTGAAGGATTAGAGGGAATAATAGATATTAGAGATAAAATTATAAGACCTATAAATGAAGTATATAAAAGTGAGATAGTTGAATATTTAGATACAAATATGATAGAATATAAAATAGATTCAACAAACTTAGAAAATAATTATACAAGAAATAGTATAAGATTAGATTTAATTCCTTTTATAGAAAATAAATATAATCCTAAATTTAAAGAGAAAATATTTAATTTTATAAAAGAAATAAGGGAAGTTAATGAATTATTAGAAATAGATTATAATAAATATATAAAAGAAAATCAAATTGATGTAAAAGAACTATTAAAAGAAAAAAAATATATTATAAAAAAAATAATAAATTATTATTTGAATATTAATAATTTAATTAGCTCTAGAAATAAAATAGAAGGGATATTATCTATTTTAAATGTAGGTGGTACAAAAAAAATAAAATTAGATAAATACTATACTCTAATTAAAGAGTATGATAAAATATATATAGATTTAAACAAAAAAGAGGAAAATAAAGTCAAAGAAACAGTATTGAAAATACCTGGAAAAGTAGAGTATGGGGATTATATACTTGAAGCTGTGATACAAAATGAAGACTTTAAAGGGGGAGAAGAAGAATTTGTAACAAATCTAAAGAAAGATGATGTTCTTATAATAAGAAGTAGAAAATCAGGAGATACCATTTTATTAAAAGGAATGGAAAATTACAAAAAAGTAAAAGATATATTTGTTAATTCAAAAATTCCAAAAGAGGAAAGGGAAAATATTCCCATAGTAGTTCATAAAGATAAAAATGGACTTGAAGAAATAGTTTGGATAGCAGGTATAAGAAAAAGCAAAAAATATTTTTTTACTTTACAGCAAAAAGAAAAGATAGTACTAAAATTGAGGAGGAAATATAGTGGAGGATAAGGACTTAAAAAAAGTTTCTGAAGTAGAAGAAAAACAAACTACAGAAGAAATAAAAGAGACTAACCAAAATGAAAAAGAGATAGAAAGAGAAATAAAAGAAGATGAAGAGTTAGATAATATAATTCCTAAAATGTTAAATGAAAGAAAGGAATATGAGAACGAAGAATTAGAAGAGATAAAACCATCATTTAAAGAAGAAAAGAAAGAAGAGAATGAAAAAAATCCAGTAAAGGAAGAAAAAGTAGAAGAGAAAAAAGTTGAGGAGAAACCAGAGGAAACTCCAAAAGAAGAGCAAAAAGAAAAAACTAAAATAGAAGAAACTATTGAAGAAAGAAGAGAGGAACTAAAATCAAGACTTTCTTCAGGAATGAAAAATGTAAAAAAAGGAAAGTTTAACTTTAAAGGATTAGTAATGTTAATATTTGTAGTAACATTATTAATGTCATTACCAAGTATAATGAAGAGTGAAAAAACTACTCCTACTACAACAGTATCTTACACAGAATTTGTATCAAATATAAAGAACAAAAAGATAGATTTTGTTGAAGAAAGAGAAGGATATATTTACGGATATTATGGTAACGAAGAAAATCTTCAAGGATATAAAACTAGATTAATCACAGATAGATTAGGTCATGATACAGAATTAGTAAAAACTTTAGAAGCTAATAAAATAAAAGTAGAATCATTACCACCACATGAAATGCCATTATTATTAAGTTTATTAGCTTCTTGGTTCCCTATGCTTTTATTAATAGGAGTATGGGTATTTATGTTAGGAAGAATGAACAAAGGCAGTGGAGGACCTCAAATATTTAATATGGGAAAATCTAAAGCCAAAGAAAATGGAGAAGAAATATCTAATGTAACCTTTAAAGATGTTGCTGGAATAGATGAGGCAAAACAAGAATTAAAAGAAGTTGTTCAATTCTTAAGAGAACCAGAAAAATTCAGAAAAGTAGGAGCTAAAATACCTAAAGGGGTGTTATTATTAGGAAGTCCTGGTACAGGAAAAACTTTATTAGCTAAAGCAGTAGCTGGAGAAGCAAAAGTTCCTTTCTTTAGTATGTCAGGTTCTGAATTTGTAGAAATGTTTGTTGGAGTTGGAGCTTCAAGAGTAAGAGATTTATTCTCTAAAGCAAGAAAATCTGCTCCATGTATAGTATTTATAGATGAAATAGATGCTGTTGGAAGAAAAAGAGGTTCTGGACAAGGTGGAGGAAATGATGAAAGAGAGCAAACTCTTAACCAACTACTTGTTGAGATGGACGGATTTGGTACTGAAGAGACAATTATAGTTTTAGCAGCAACTAATAGACCAGATGTATTAGATAGAGCTTTAAGAAGACCAGGAAGATTTGATAGACAGGTTTTTGTAGACTCTCCAGATATAAAAGGAAGAAAAGAAATATTAGAAGTACATGCTAGAGGAAAGAAATTTGCTAAAGATGTTAATTTTGATACAATAGCTAAGAAAACAGTTGGGCTTGTTGGAGCTGATTTAGCAAACTTATTAAATGAAGCAGCTATATTGGCAGCTAGAGATGGTAGACAAGAAATAACAATGGCAGATTTAGAAGAAGCATCTGAAAAAATAGAGATGGGACCAGAAAAAAAATCAAAAGTGGTTCCTGAGCATGAGAAAATTAAAACAGCTTATCATGAGGCTGGACATGCTGTAATAAATTATTTATATTTAAATGATACAGACCCTGTTCACAAGGTAACAATTATACCAAGAGGAGCAGCTGGTGGATATACAATGGCTTTACCTGAAGAAGATAGACACTATTACTCAAAAGAGTGGTTTATTAATAAGATGAAAATGTGTTATGGTGGTAGGGCAGCTGATGAATTAGTTTCGAATGAATTAACTACAGGAGCTAGCCAAGATATTAAAGTAGCAACAAGTATAGCTCATGGAATTGTAACAAAATATGGAATGAGTGAGAAATTTGGACCAATTTTATTAGATGGAACAAATGAAGGAGATGTATTCCAACAAAAATATTATAGTGATGTAACAGGAAAAGAAGTTGATGAAGAAATTATAAAACTTGTTAAAGAAACATATAGAGAAACTGTTCAAGCATTAATTGATAATAGAGATAAATTAGATGCTTTAGCAATGGCTCTATGTGAAAGAGAAACGATAATGAGAGAAGAATTTGAAGCTCTTATGAGAGGGGAAAAATTAGAACCTTTAAATAAAGAAGATGAGGGAATCTCTGTTGATGAATTAATTGATGAAAACTTAACAATAGAAGAAATAAAAAATCTTAGTGAAGAAAAAAATCATCAAAATAATTAAAAATACTTTACAAATCATATAAGTTATGATATAATCAATGAGAATTTATCCTAGGATATAGGAATAGCCACCTATTTCGTGGGATAGATAATATTAATCAGGAGGAAGGCTAAATGAAAACTAAAGCAGAATTAATTAAAGAATTCGGTAAAAACGAAAAAGATACTGGTTCTACAGAAGTACAAATCGCAATATTAACAGAGGAAATTAAACACTTAACTGAACACTTAAAAGTTCATAATAAAGATTTCCATTCAAGATTAGGATTACTTAAAAAAGTAGGACACAGAAAAAGATTATTAAATTACTTAGCTTCTAAAGATATAGAAGGATACAGAGCTCTAATTGCTAAATTAGAAATTAGAAAATAATCAAAATAAAAACTATCTCTTCTTGAGATAGTTTTTTTAATAATATAAATGAAAATTTTATAAATTTTCAATAAATGGGGGAAATAATGAAAAAAGTAAATTTTTTTAAAAAATTATCCCTTTCTAGAAAATTGATATTAGGATTTATGGCGACAATAATAGTGGGAACTTTATTATTAATGTTGCCTATTTCAACTACATCAGGAGAAGGATTAGATTTTTTAACAGCATTATTTACTATAACATCAGCAGTTTGTGTAACAGGATTATCTGTAATAGATATAAGTAAAGTCCTTAGTATACCAGGACAAATATTTTTACTAATTTTTATTCAATTAGGTGGATTGGGAATAATGACTTTTTCTTCTTTTATTTTTCTTTTAATAAAAAAGAAAATCACATATGAAGAAAAAGAACTTTTAAAGGAAGAAAGAAATATTGAAGATATAGGTGGAATATTAAAATTTTTAAAAAAAATTATAATTACAGTTGCCATAATTGAAGGAATAGGAAGTTTCTTTTTAACTATTAAATTTTTAGAAGAAATGCCTATTAGAAGGGCAATATATTTTGGTATTTTTCATAGTATATCAGCTTTTTGTAATGCTGGATTCAGTTTATTTACTACAGGATTGGAAAAGTATTCAGACTCAATTATAATAAATTTAACAATAGCATATTTAATTATAATAGGAGGAATAGGATTTGGAGTAATAGATTCTTTGGTAAAAAATATTAGATATAAAAATAAAAAATTACATTTAACTGCTAAAGTTGCAATATTAATATCTTGTTTTTTAACTTTTTTAGGAATGATTTTATTCTTTTTATTTGAAAGAAATAATCCAGAAACTATTGGAAATTTAGATTTTGGACATCAAATAATAGCATCATTTTTTCAAAGTGTTACTACTAGAACAGCAGGATTTAACACAGTTCCTATAGGAAATTTAGAAAGTTCATCTATTTTTTTATTTTGTATTTTAATGTTTATAGGAGCTTCTCCAGGATCAACTGGAGGAGGAATAAAGACTACTACAATAGGTGTTTTAATATTTTATGTTTATTCAATAGTAAAGAAGAGAGAACATACTGTTATATTTAATAGAAGAATAGATTGGGAGGTTATGAATAGAGCTATAGCTATATTGATTATATCTCTTTTATATGTTATTATTATTATTATGATAATGTTGACAGTTGAAAATTTTGAATCAGAAGCTATAATTTTTGAAGTTATTTCTGCTTTTGGAACTGTAGGATTAAGTGTAGGGATAACTCCTGATTTAGGAGTAATTTCAAAAATTTTAATAATATGTACAATGTTTTTGGGAAGATTAGGACCAATGACTTTTGCACTTGCTTTTGGAGGGACTAAAAAAATTGAAAAAATTACTTATCCAAAAGAAAATATTATAGTTGGATAATAAAAAGGAGAAAAAATGAAACAATATTTGGTAATAGGATTGGGAAGCTTTGGAACAAATGTTGCTAGAACTTTATATGAAGCAGGAGAAGAAGTTGTAGGGATAGATTTGGATGAAACAATAGTTCAAGAAACTATAAATAATGATTATTTGGAAAATGCTTTAGTATTAGATGCAACTGATGAAATTCAGTTAAAAAAACTAGATGTGCAAAGCTTTGATGTTGTATTTATTTGTATTGGACTTATAGAACCTAGTATAATGATAACACTTAATTTAAAAGAAATGGGAGTAAAAAAGACAATAGTAAAAGCAATTAATGGAAAACATAGAAAATTATTAGAAAAAATAGGAGCTGACCAAGTAATTTATCCAGAAGAATATATGGGAAAAAGAACAGCTTTAGTAGCAATGGAACCTAATATGATAGAACATCTTAGATTTTCACAAGATTTTTTACTTGTAGAAGTAAAAGCTCCTTTAGAATTTATAGGAAAAAATTTTATTGAATTAGATATTAGGAAAAATTATAATATAAATGTAATAGGAATAAAAAAAATTTCAGGAAGATTTATTCCAAATCCTACAGCAACAACAATTATAGAAAAAGATGATACTTTAATTGTGGTTACTGATACAAAATCAGCAAATAAGATAAACGATATATTAAAAAAGGAATACAAAGAAGATTAATAATTTCTATTAGGAGGAAATTAAATGATGAAGTTTGATGTAATAGTAGTTGGAGCAGGTCATGCTGGTTGTGAAGCGGCATTAGCAACAGCTAGAATGGGAATGAAGACAGCTATATTTACAATAAGTTTAGATAAAATTGGTTATATGTCATGTAATCCTTCACTAGGAGGACCAGCAAAATCTCATTTAGTAAGAGAAATTGATGCTCTAGGAGGAGAAATTGCAAAGAATATAGATAAAACTTTTATACAAATAAGAGTATTAAATACTAAAAAAGGTCCAGCAGTAAGGTCTTTAAGAGCACAAGCTGATAAAGCACAGTATACTGTTCAAATGAAAAAAACTTTAGAAAATACAGAAAATCTTGATGTAATTCAAGGTATGGTTACTGATATAATAATAGAAGATGGAAAAGCTATTGGTGTAAAAACAAGAGAAGGTGTAGAATATAGAGGAAAAGCTATCATAATAGCTACAGGTACTTTTATGAGAGGGCTTATCCATATAGGAGAAAGTAAATTTCAAGGAGGAAGATTAGGAGAACTTTCTTCAGAAGATTTACCTTTGTCATTAGAAAAAATAGGTATAAAATTAGGAAGATTTAAAACAGGAACTCCTGCTAGAATTGATGAAAGAACAATAGATTTTTCTAAAATGGAAGAACAACCTGGAGATACATCTCCACTTAGATTTTCAAATTCTTCTTCATATGAAGAATTAGCTAAAAGAAAACAAATTCCATGTCATTTACTTCATACAAATGAAAAAGTTCATGATATTATAAGAGCAAATAAAGATAGGTCGCCATTATATAATGGAACAATAGTTGGAACAGGACCTCGTTATTGCCCATCAATAGAAGATAAAATTTTTAAATATCCAGATAAAAAACAACATCACATATTTTTAGAAAAAGAAGGATATGATACTAATGAAATATATGTAGCTGGACTTTCCAACTCATTACCAGCTGATGTACAATATGAAATTTTACATTCAATAGAAGGATTAGAAAATGCTAAAATAATGAGATATGCTTATGCTATTGAATATGATTATGTTGCTACTGAAGAATTAACATATTCCTTAGAAAATAAAAATATAAAAAATCTTTATACAGCAGGGCAAATAAATGGAACTTCTGGATATGAAGAAGCTGCAGCCCAAGGGATTATGGCTGGAATCAATGCTGCTAGAAAAATTCAAGGAAAAGAACCTATAATATTAGATAGAGCTGATTCTTATATAGGAACTTTAATTGATGATATAGTTTCTAAAGGAACTAATGAACCTTATAGAATGTTTACAGCAAGAAGTGAATATAGATTGATTTTAAGAGAAGATAATGCTGACTTAAGATTATCTAAAATAGGTTATGAGGTAGGGCTTGTTTCAAAAGAGGAATATGAAAAAGTTTTATTTAAAGAAAAAGTGGTAAAAGAAGTTATTGAAAAACTAAAAAAACAATATGTAGGAAGTTCAAATTCTAGAGTAAATGAGGTTTTAGAAAAGTATAATGAAAAACCTGTGAGTAATGGAATTTCTCTATTTGAATTTTTAAGAAGACCTGATGTAACTTATAAAGATATAAAATATGTAGCAAAATTAATAGAGGATTTTTCTTTAGAAGATTATATAGATGACATAGAATATCAAATAGAGATACAAGTAAAATATTCTGGATATATTGAAAGAGCAATGAAAGCTATAGAAAAACACAAAACTTTAGAAGATAAAAAAATACCAGAAAATATAGATTATGATTCTTTAGAAAATATTCCTAGAGAAGCTAAAGAAAAATTAAAGGCAGTAAGACCAATGAATATAGGACAAGCTTCTAGAATATCAGGAGTATCTCCAGCAGATATTCAAGTTTTACTTATTTATTTAAAAATGAGAGGAAAAAATTAATGAAAGAATTTTTAAAAGATGGTATAAAAAAAATAGGACTAGATATTTCAGATGAAAAAATAGATAATCTTATGGAATATTTAAAACTTCTTATAGAATATAATTCTCATACTAATTTAACAGCTATAAGAGATGAAGAAGGAATAATAGAAAAACATTTTTTAGACTCACTTTTGGTTATGAAATATATGAGAATAACAGAAGGAAAAGCTATAGATATTGGAACAGGGGCTGGATTTCCCGGAATGGTTTTAGCAATTTGTAATCCTCAAATAAAATTTACTTTAATTGATTCAGTAGGAAAAAAAATAAATTTTTTAAAACAAGTTATTGAAAAATTAGGACTAAGTAATGTAGAAGCAATAAATGTTAGAGCTGAGGAATTTATAAATGAAAAAAATCGTGAAACATATGATATAGGATTATGTAGAGGAGTTTCAAAATTAAATATAATTCTTGAATATGTTATACCTTTTTTGAAGGTAAATGGAAGATTTTTACCTCAAAAAATGGAAGGGACAAACGAAGAAAAAGATGGGGAGAATGCATTAAAAGTCTTAAATTCCAAAATAGAAAAAATTTATATTGATGAATTACCTTATATTAAAGATAAAAGGGTAATTATTGATATAATAAAATTAAATAAAACTAACAAAAAATACCCAAGAGCAAATGGAGTACCATCAAAAAAACCATTATAAAAATTTAAGAAGAGGAGATAAATATGAAAAATTTTTTAATAAAAAACAAAAAAATATTTTTTATAAGTCTACCTCTTTTTTTAGTTTTTTGGATTAGTTATATGGCTATCTATAAAACAGAAACCTTAGTTGGAATGGGATTTTCTCTATTTACAAAAGGGGGATTAAAAATAGAAAAACTTACTTTTCAAGAAGGTAGTAATAAAGAAAGAGGAAGAATAGAATTAAAGAATTCAAAGCTTTATGGGGAAAATAAAGAATTGATTGCTGATATTCCTCAGCTTTCACTAACTTATGATAATTGGAAGATAACAAGTATAGATATTTATGACCCTGAGATAAATTTTGTAAGAGATAGAAATAGTTATAATATAGTAGATATATTTACAGGTGGAAAGAAAAAAGCAAATGCTCCACAAAAAGAATCAGAAGAAAAAATTGAAAAAACAGAAGATTTGAGTGAACCTATATTAAAGAAAATAAATGTTTATAATGCAAATTTACTTTATCAAGATGAAAGTTATACTGAGAAAATAGAGAAGGCAGTAGATAATGTAAATGGATATATAAAATTTTATAATGGATATAGGACAGATTTAGAGTTTACAGGAGTAGGAAAAGAAAATAATAATGAAAAAATATTTGTAAAATATGATAGTTCAACAGGGAAATATGCCTTTTATTTAGATTTAAAAAATATTGATTTTAATGAAAAATTATTTCAATATGCTTATGATAGTAATGGAGCAATAAAAGATGTCTATGGTTTGGCAAATCTTAAATTAAAAATTTCAGATGAAGGTTTTTTAGGAGAGGCTACTTTAGAAAATGGTGGTCTTAAATATGAAGATTTAGATATGCCTGTAACAAATGTAAAATTAGATATAAAATTTTTAGGCGAACAAATCCTTATAGATGGAGATTATTTAGTAGGAAATTACCCTGGAAAATTTTCTTTAGATTATAATAATGAAAATGGTGTTAAAGTGGGATTTTTCTTAAAAGATATATTGTATAAAGATGTAGAAAAATACAAGTATTTAAAAAGTTTAAACTTAGGGTTTGAAAATCTAAAATTAGATAAAGCAGATATAATTTTATCATATAAAGATAAATTTAGGGCTGATATAGATTTTGAAAGTAAAAATGGAGATAATTTAGATATTTTATATTTTGAAGATGTAAGTGGAAGATTTACTTATGTTGATGATACTTTTTATTTAGAAAATTTAAAAACTTCTCTTTCAATAAATGATAAATTTACTTCAAGAAAAGTAGTAGGAAATTTAAAATTAAAAGATGGAAAAGGAGAAACTAAATTAAAAGTATTGGGAGATAAAAGACATCTTTTATCAAATTTTGATTTAGATTTTAATTTTGAAATAGCTGAAAATAATTTTCTTTTTGATATAAAATCTAAAATTTTAAATTTAAATGGAGATTATGACTTTGAGAAAAAAGAAATTATTTTAAAAGAAGAAGATGATTTTTATTTAAAATATAATTTAAAAGAAAAAATATTAGAAGAAAGTAAAGGAGATATTACTGCTTACTTTAATGGCTATACAATAAAATCAAATTTAAAATTAGATAGAGATAAAAATGAATTAGGTATTGCTTCTAATATAACAAGAGACAACAAAAAAACAGATGGAAAAATAGATGTAAAAATAAATTTAGATACTTTTAATTATATTACAGAATTTGATTTGAATAACATAAGACTTGTTGATAAATCTGGAACTTTAGCAGGTAGTTTTAAAGGAAAAATAGAAAATAAAAATGATACTTTAGAAGGACAGATATTTATTGAAAAAGGTCTTGTTGTTGATAATCAAAATGGAATAAGAATTAGAAAAATTTATGGAATAACAAATATTAATAATAAAAATAAAGATAAATATTTAGATATAACTTTTGATGGAGAAGTAGGTAAGTTAATAACTCCAAATATTACTCTTAATGGTTTAAAAATAGGAATTAGATATTTTGATAAAGAAATTCAAATAAAAAATATTAATAATAGATACTTAGGAGCTACAGGAACTTTATTTTTAGATGATTTATCGATAAATGGAAATATTAAATTTAATGGAATAAATCAAGATGTAGTTAAATTAGGAGACTTTAATTATGAAATTACAGATGCTTCTGGTCAAATTTCTGGAAAGATAACTCCTGAACTAGATAAATTAAAAGGAGATATTTTAGTAAAAGATGCACATCTTTTATTAGGAGAATCAGTAGTAGATTTCCATGGAAATATAAAATATTTAAATAGAGAGATATCCTCAAAAGAATTTTTTATAGGAGAAAATACTTTGGATTTTTTATACTCTATAAAAAATAAAAAAGGAAGTTATGATTTAATAATTAATGAAAATGAAATTATAAATATTATTCCTGGAACGAAATTAAAATTAATTGGAAAAAGTGAAGGAATTTTAGAAAATGGATATATAAATGGAGATTTTTATGGAGAAATTGAAGGGATTAGAGTAGGAGAAAATTATCTTCCTAAAATTTCTTTAACAGGAAAGTATGATAATAATTATATTAATTTTAGAAATATAAGTTTTTTATTAAAAGATGGAAGAAAAATTATCAATACAAAGGGAAAAATTGATATTCATACTAAAGAATTAGAATTTGAACTTCCAGAACAAAATATTAATTTAAAAGATTTAAATTTATTTAAAGATTTAAATATTCAAATGTTAACTAAAGGAAAATTAAAGGGAACTTTTGATAACTTAGAATATGAAATAATTTCAGAGAAAGGAAAAATTTATTTTAAGAATAAATTTATAGCAAATGAAAAATTTAAAATTTTTGGAGATAAAGAATTTATAAATATAGAAAAAATAAATTTATTTAGTGATAATAATAAAATAGATATTTTAGGAAATTATAATATCAAAGATAAATTGACTAATGGAAAAATAGAAGCAAAAATAAAAGAAGTAGACTCATTAAAGGAAATAGCTGAAAAATACAATATAGAAAATTTATCTGGAAAAATAGATTTAGATTTTGAATTTATAGATAATATTCCAAAAGGAAGTTTAAAATTTAATAAATTTAAAGCTGATATGCCAAATTTTAATTTATATATAAATAATGTAAATGGAAATTTAGGAATAGATAGACGAAAAATAGTAATAGATAGTTTTGATGGAAATATTAATGATGGAAAACTAAAAGTATTTGGAGATGTAGTTTTTGAGGATACTTTAGAATATTTAATAGGAGATAATTTTGAAAAAATAAGATATAATTTAACTTTAGAAGGGAAAAATATAAATTATTTATATAAAGATTTTGTAAAAATAAACTTTAGTACAAGATTAAGACTTGTAAAAGATAATTTATTTGGAACTATTAATATTAATAGTGGAAAAATTACAAATATAACAGATAAAAATTTTGGAATTATATCTACTATTAAAGAATATTTAAAAAGAAAATCTATGAAATCAAATCCTATAGTAAAAAATACAGCAGTTTTTTCTCCAAGGGGAGGTTTAGATATATCTCCTTCAGAAATTGAAACTAATATAAAAATAAATATTGAAAATGGTGTTAATATAGATATAAAAGATATTTCTGGATATGTAAAAGATATAAAAGGAGAAGTAAATGGTTCTGGAGTTTTAAAAGGAACTTTAGAAAATTTAAACTTTTTAGGGGAAACTAACATCAAAGAAGGAGAATTCATATTTAATAATAGAAAGTTTTATATTGATAGTGCAGCAGCATTATTTAATAATCCAAATCAAACTATTGAGAATATAAATCCAGAAATTGTTTTTATAACAAAAACTACTATTAACTCAAAAATTTATGAAATTTCTTTAATAGGTCCTGCTAGAAATATGGAACTCTATATAAAAAGTGGTGATGATGTAGCTATTAGTGATTTAAATAGTATATTATCATCTGACAAAAACAAAAATTTAAATCAAAAAGAAATGGATGAAACTACAGCTATTCTTATAGCAGAATTAGTTGGAGGTCAAATTTCAGATATTGTTGTAAGTCCAATAGTTGATGTAGTGAGAACTTTGTTTGGTTTTTCTGATTTGAGAGTTTCTTCAAGTATAATTACTCAAGATAAAAAGAAAAACAGAGATGATGAGTTAGGCGTAACATTTGGTGCTTATATAGAAGCTGAAAGTCCAATATATAAAGATAAAATATATTGGAGAGCTAAATTTAATTTTGTAGATACTACATCTGAATTAGATAGAAGTCCTGGAGAATATGGGATAGCAGAATATGATTTAGGTGTATATTATAAAATAAATAAAAATTTATCTTGGGGAGTTGGTGCACAGAAAATAAGAAATGATTTAGAAATACTAGATAGTGATAAAAATTACTATATAGAAATGAACTTTGAGAAAAAGTTTGATTTTTAATAACGGGGGTTATTTATGAAGAAACAGTTAATGGTTTTACTGAGTTTTATTTTAATGATGTTTGCTTATGGAGAAGAAACTCAAGTAACAAACTATAAAATTCAAAAAATTATAGTTGAAAATACAAAAGAAGTTCCAGAAGCAACAATATTAAATATAATGACTCAAAAAGTTGGGGATAATTTTTCAACAGAAAATATGATTAATGACTACAGAAAAATAAAACAATTTGATTTTATTGATGATGTAGCATTATATCCAGAATATTATGATAGTGGAATAAAGGTAGTTGTAAATGTAAGAGAAAAATCTGATGCTAAAGAATTACTTATCAAACAAGGAATAATTCCAATGTCTGAAAGAGATGTTGTAGATAAAAGTGTCATAGTAAAAGGTATTAATATTTATGGAAATATAAATGTTAAAGAAAAAGAAATTTTATCTAAAATACCAGTAAAAGTTGGAGGATATTATTCTAAGAAAAAAGTAACAGATGGTTATAAAAATTTAGTTGAATCAGGATTATTTAGACAAGTAGTTCCAGATATTAGTAAAGAGGGAAATGGAGTAACAGTTGATTTCTATCTTACAGAAAATCCTGTTATTACAGGAGTAAATATTATAGGAAATACTTTATATACAACTGATGAACTTTTATTAGGATTAAAAACAAAACCTAATCAAGTATTGAACTATAATAATCTTAGAGAAGATAGAGATTTCATACTAAAAAAATACAATGATGATGGATATGTACTTGCTAAAATTGTTGATATGAGTTTAAATAGCTCTTATGAGTTAGAAATCTTTTTAAGTGAAGGAATTACAAGAAATATTAATTTTAAAAAAATGGTAACTAAACAAAGAGGAGAAAGAAGAAAAGCTACTGATAACTTATTAAAAACAAAAGATTATGTAATATCAAGAGAAGTTGAACTAAAAGAAAATGAAATCTTTAATATTAATGATTATAATGAAACTGTAAAAAATCTTATGAGACTTGGATATATAAAAAATGTTAAATATGAAACAAGAGATATTATAGGAGATTTTGATGGACAAGACATTACATTATTAATAGAAGAAGATAGAACTGCTAGATTACAAGGAGCTATTTCTTATGGTTCTGAATTAGGACTTTTAGGAATGCTTTCATTAGAAGAAACTAACTGGAAAGGTAAAGGACAAAATTTATCTTTTGCATATGAAAAATCTGATGAAGATTATTCAAGTTTCTCTATAAATTTCTCAGACCCATGGATAAAAGATACTGATAGAATTTCTTGGGGATGGAGTTTATATAGAAATGAATATGAAAATGATGATAGCCGTGCTTTCAATCAAATAGATACTAGCGGATTCAAAATAAATGTAGGAAAAGGATTATCAAAATATGTTAGATTAAACTTAGGAGCAAAAGTTGAATATATAGAAACAAATCCTAAGAGTTTTTCTGAATTAAATGAAACAGAAAGAAAATTATATTATGATGATAAGTATTGGTTATATAGTTTGACACCATCTATTTCTTATGATACAAGAAATAGTTACTTTGACCCTACAAAAGGAGAATTTTATAAGTTTGGTGTAGAATTTGGTTATGCTGGTGGAGTAGATTCTGATTATTTTTCTATTGCTACAATAGAAGCTAGAAAATATCATAGAGGATTCTTTAAAGATAATACATTTGCTTATAGATTAGTTCTAGGAATTCAATCTGATGGAACAAAAGAATCACAAAGATTCTGGGTTGGAGGAAGTTCAACTTTAAGAGGATTTGATGGTGGAGAATTTAAAGGAAAACAAAAAGCTGTACTTAATATAGAAAATAGAACTAAATTTAATGATGTATTAGGTGGAGTTATATTTGTTGATATAGGAAGAGCTTGGGATTATGATGGAATAGACCAAGGATATATAGGAAATAGTACTTTAACAGATTATGACAAAAAATTCCCAGATAAAATTGCTATATCAGCAGGGGTAGGATTAAGAATAAATACACCAATGGGACCATTAAGATTTGACTTTGGATGGCCAATAACAGATAGTAAAGAATCTGGAATGCAATTCTACTTTAATATGGGACAAGCATTCTAGTACTTAAATAAAAGAACCAAAGAAATATGGAGGTAACACAGTGAAAAAAATAGCATTAGTGGCATTAGCTGTAGCAATGTCAACACAAGCATTAGCATTAAAAATAGGAGTAGTAAATAGTCAAGAATTATTTTATAAATATTCTAAAACAAAAACAATGGAGGAAAACTTAAAAAAACAAACAGCATCTTTAGATAATACATTAAAACAAAAACAAGTTGAAATCCAAAAAATGGAATTAGAATTAAAAGCTAAAGGAAATAAAGCTACTGATAAAGATAAAAAAGCTTTTGAAGATAAAATAAAATTATTAGAAAAATTTGTTAAAGACTCTCAAATAAAATTAAATAAAGAGAGAAGCACAAGAATGGCTGAAATTGAAAAAACTATGAATAATGCTATCAATAAAATAGCTAAAGCTGAAAAAGCTGATTATGTATTAGAAGCAGGAGCTGTAAAATTTGGTGGTGTTGATTTAACAGATAAAGTTTTAGCTGAAATGGAAAAAACTAAATAAAAAATAAAGGAGGGAAGCAATGGAATATAAAATTATAGATGTTGCTAATCTCCTTGGTTGTGAAATTAAAGGGGACAAAAATCTTTTAGTAAAGGGACTTGCCCCTTTTTTTCAAGCAAAGGAAGATGAGCTTACATTTGCATCAGATGAAAAATTTTTACATAAACTAGGAGAAACAAAGGCTAAAGTAATAATTGTACCTAATATAGATTTACCAGAAATAGGAAAGACTTATTTATTAGCTAAAGATGACCCAAGAAAATTAATGCCTCTTTTATTAAATTACTTTAAAAGAAAAACTAAAAAAATGATAAAACCTACAGAAGATTCAGCTAAAATAGGAAACAATGTAGAAATAGCTCCTCATGTTTATATAGGACATGATGTTATTATTGGAGATAATTGTAAGATTTACCCAAATGTAACAATTTGTGAAGGTGTAAAGCTTGGAAAAGATTGTATCATATATCCAAATGTAACTATAAGAGAATTTTGTGAGATTGGAGATAGAGTAATTTTACAACCTGGAGTAGTTATAGGTGGAGATGGATATGGATTTGTAAAAGTAAATGGAAATAATATTAAAATAGAGCAAATTGGAAAAGTAATAATAGAAGATGATGTTGAAATAGGAGCAAATACAACAATTGATAGAGGAACTATTGGAGATACAATAATAAAACAATATTCTAAATTAGATAACTTGATTCAAATAGCTCATAATGTAATAATTGGTAAAAATTTCTTAGCAGCTTCACAAGTTGGAATAGCTGGAAGTACAGAAGTTGGAGATAATGTTACTTTTGGTGGACAAGTTGGTGTAGGTGGACATATAAAAATAGCAAATAATGTAACTGTAGCAGCTAAAGGTGGAATTACAGGAAATATTACAGAAGAAAATCAAGTTTTAGGTGGATATCCGTTGATGCCATTAAAAGATGATTTAAAAGTAAAAGCCACTATAAAAAAATTACCTGAACTAATGAAAAAAATAAAAACTTTAGAAAAAGAGTTGGAAAAATTAAATAAATAAATTTAAGAAAAGAGGATTGTATAATTTTTACAATCCTCTTTATTTTTTCTAAAAAATTTATTTTAAATCATAGAAATAGTAATTTTCTATATATAATAAATTTTAAATTTTGTAAATTTTTTTATTATTTTATAAAAATATTTTTAAATTTTAAAAAATTCCGTTTAATATATTTAATAAATTTTAATTTTATGATACAATATAAGGTATCAAGTAATAAAGATGTAAATTAAGAGAGGACTAATGAAAAAAAGATTATTTTTTAACAAGTATGATGATATGAAATATATTTCTCATCTTGACCTTTTAAGAGTAATGGACAGACTTCTAAGAAGAAGTGGTGTACCAATGAAATATTCACAAGGATTCCATCCTAGACCAAAAATCTCTTTAGGAAATCCAATATCTCTAGGAACAGAGGCTTTTAATGAACCAATGGATATTGAACTTCGTGAGGATATGACAAATGAAGAATTATTAAAAAAACTTAATAGTAAAAGTGTTTTAGGATTTGAATTTGTGAAAGTAATAGATATAGATAATAAAGCTGCTTCTATAGCTGATGACTATAAAGAAATGAGATATGAAATAATAGGAGATGAATCTTCCTTAAAAAAATTATATAATCTTTTATCTCAAGATGAAATTCTTCTTGTAAAGGAGAAAAAAGGAAAAGTAGAAACAAAGGATATTAAACCAAGAATAAAATTCTTTGAAAAAAAAGAAAATATGATAAATTTAATAATTGAAAATATGTCACCAAATTCTCTATTTAACATATGTGACATAGATGTTAAAGATATATCTATAAAAAGATTTTGTGTAGAAAAATAAAAAAACAAATAAATTTATTTAAAGTATAAAGGGGGACAACATGCTAGATTTGAAATTTATGCGTGAAAACAAAGAACTTATTGAAAAAATGTTAAAAAATAGAAATAGTGATTTAACATTAGATGAGTTTGCAAAATTAGATGAAGAGAGAAGACAAATATTATCGGAAGTAGAGGCTTTAAAAAATAAAAGAAATATTGAATCTCAAGAAATTGCAAAATTAAAAAAAGCTAAACAAGATGCTTCTGAACTTATAAAAGAGATGGGAGAAGTTTCATCTAAAATAAAAGAATTAGATGAAAAATTAGCTGCTGTTGATGAAAAAATAAAATATATTCAAATGACAATTCCTAATATGTGTCATGAAACTACTCCAATAGGAAAAGATGAAGATGAAAATGTAGAAATCAGAAGATGGGGAACACCTAGAGTTTTTGATTTTGAACCAAAAGCTCACTGGGAAATTGGAGAAAAATTAGGAATATTAGACTTTGAAAGAGGAGCAAAACTTTCTGGTTCTAGATTTGTATTATATAGAGGAGCTGCTGCAAGATTAGAAAGAGCTTTGGTAAACTTTATGTTAGATATGCACGTTGATGAACAAGGATATACAGAAAATATCACTCCATTTATAGTAAATAGAGAGATTTGTGAAGGAACAGGACAATTACCAAAATTTGAAGAAGATATGTATAGAACAGATGATGATATGTTCTTAATTTCTACTTCAGAAATAACTATGACAAATATTCATAGAAAAGAAATATTAGAAGAAAAAGAATTACCAAAATACTATACAGCATATTCACCATGTTTCAGAAGAGAAGCTGGTTCTTATGGAAAAGATGTAAAAGGATTAATAAGAGTTCACCAATTTAATAAAGTAGAAATGGTAAAACTTGCTACTCCAGAAACTTCATATGATGAATTAGAAAAAATGGTAGTAAATGCTGAAGAAATATTACAAAGATTAGGATTACCATATAGAGTAATTTCTCTTTGTACAGGAGATATAGGATTTGGTTCAGCTAAAACTTATGACTTAGAAGTATGGTTACCATCTCAAAATAAATATAGAGAAATTTCTTCTTGTTCAAACTGTGAAGATTTCCAAGCTAGAAGAATGGGATTAAAATATAGACCAAATGGAAGTAATAAAAGTGAATTTGTTCATACTTTAAATGGTTCAGGACTTGCAGTAGGAAGAACTTTAGTAGCTATTATGGAAAACTATCAACAAGAAGATGGTTCATTCTTAATACCAGAAGCTTTAGTTCCTTATATGAAAGGATTAACAGTTGTTAAATAGTATTTTAATAATATTATTAATTTTAAATCTCTTATTAAATAATTTAAAAATAATAGGAGGATTATTTGGAATTATACTGATATTAAATATTAGTTATAATAAAAATCTATTGTCAAGAATAAAAAAATTAAAAATATTGATTTATATTTATATTTTAACTTTTTTTATGTATGTTTTTTCTCAACAAGAGGGAGAAATAATCTGGAAAATTGGTGGGATATATTTAACCAAAGAAGCTATAGAGAATTTTTCTTTAAATTTTTTGAGAATTATAAATTTTATAATGATATCGTGGCTTATTAAAGGAGACAATATTATTTTTAATAAGTTTAGCGGATATAAAGATGTAATTGAGAAAGTGATTCAATTAGTACCAGAAGTTTTTGTTTTATTTAGAAAAAGGTTAAAAATTAAATCATTTTTAAGGCATATTTTGACATCTATAAGAATAGAAAAGAATTAATATTGATTTTATAATTTACATTTGATAGAATGAGACATAAACAAAAATTAAGGAGGAATGGAAATGTCTTACAATTATAAAGATTTAGGGCTTTCAAACACAAGAGAAATGTTTAGAAAAGCTAATGAAGGTCAATATGCAGTACCAGCTTTCAACTTCAATAACATGGAACAAATGATGGCAATTATTGAAGCTTGTGCTGAAATGGGTTCACCTGTAATATTACAATGTTCAAAAGGAGCTATGGAATATATGGGAACATATATGGTTCCAATGTTAGCAAAAGCTGCTGTTGATTATGTAAGATTATCTGGTTCAGATATCCCTGTAGCTTTACACTTAGACCATGGTCCAAACTTTGAAACTGCTAAAAAATGTATCGACTCTGGATTCTCTTCAGTTATGATAGATGGTTCTCACTTACCATTTGATGAAAACGTAGCTGAAGCTAAAAAAGTTGTTGACTATGCTCATCAATTTGATGTAACAGTAGAAGCAGAATTAGGAGTACTTGCTGGAATAGAAGATGATGTTCATGCTGAAGAACACATTTATACAAATCCTGATGAAGTTGAAGCATTCGTAAAAGGTTCAGGAGTTGATTCATTAGCAATCGCTATCGGAACTTCTCATGGAGCTCACAAATTCAAACCAGGAGATGACCCTAAATTAAGACTTGACATATTAGCTGAAATCGAAAGAAGAATCCCTGGATTCCCAATCGTATTACATGGTTCTTCTGCAGTTCCAGGACAATATGTTGAAATGATAAAAGAGTATGGAGGAACTATAAAAGATGCTATAGGAATTCCAGATTCTGAATTAAGAAAAGCAACTCAATCAGCAGTAGCTAAAATAAACGTTGATACAGACGGAAGATTAGCTTTCACAGCTGGATTAAGAAAAGCTTTATTCACTAAACCAGGAGAATTTGACTTAAGAAAATACTTAGGACCAGCTAAAGCTGAAATGAAAGCTTACTACAAAACTAAAATAGTTGATGTATTTGGTTCTGAAGGAAAATACAAAAAAGCTACTATAGAAGTTAAATAGTTTATAGTTTTTAAAATTAAAGCAAGAGATTTATTTCTCTTGCTTTTTTGTATTTATAAAATTTTAATGTTTTTTTAATTTTTGTGTAGTAAAATATAATAGGAGAATTATATTTAGGAGGGAAAAATGAGAGTACTAGTAGTAGAAGATGAAAAAGATTTAAATAGAATAATATATAAAAAATTAAAAGTTGAAGGATATAGTGTAGATTGTTGTTATAATGGAGAAGAAGCTTTAGATTATATAAATAGTACTAATTATGATATTATTATTATGGATATAATGATGCCAAAGAAAAATGGTTATGAAGTTTTAAAGAATATGAGAGAAAATAAAAATAATACTCCAGTACTTTTTTTAACTGCTAAAGATACAATAGAAGATAGAGTTATAGGTTTAGATTTAGGAGCTGATGATTATCTTATAAAACCTTTTCATTTTGATGAACTTATGGCAAGAATAAGAGTACTTATAAGAAGAAAACATGGAAATATAAACAATGAATTAAAAGTGGCTGATTTAGTATTAAATGTAAATACTCATATAGTAAAAAGAGGAGATAAAGAAATAGAATTATCTTCAAAAGAATTTTCAATATTAGAATATATGATGCAAAATGTAGGAATTGTCTTAAGCAGGGAAAAATTAGAAGAACATATTTGGAATTACGATTATCAAGGAGCCTCAAATATGATAGATGTTTATATTAGATATTTGAGAGTAAAAATAGATAAAGATTTTGAAACAAAACTTATATATACTGTAAGAGGTGTAGGTTATGTATTAAAGGACAAGGAGTTATAAATGAAAAAAATAAATTTAAGTATAAAAACTAAAATAACTTTATGGTACACCTTTTTTATGGTAGCAATAGTAAGCATAATATTAGGAACTTTAGTAGAGTTTACAGATATGACTTTATTGAGTAATCAAAAAAATCAACTTATGGAAGTTGTAGAAGATATAGTAGAGGATATAGAAGATAAAGATGAAGTTGAATTTTTTGATGATGGAGTATTTGTAATAATCTATAATAAAGAGGGAAAATATATAAATGGAAGTATACCACATGATTTTCCTATAAATATTCCTCTAAAAAATGGGACTGTAGAAAAATTAGATAATAAGTTTTACTATTATGATAGAGAAGTAGTATTATCAAAAGATGAAGTTTATTGGGTAAGAGGAGTAATTTCAGATGTAGCAATAAATGATTTAACTCAAAAAATTTTAACAGGAGCTTTTATTCTTTTACCATTTTTAGTCATAGTATCTACATATATTGGGTATTTTATTACAAAGAAAGCTTTTTATCCTGTTAAGAGAATTCAAGAAACAGCTCAAAATATTACAGAAAATAATGAGTTATCTTTGAGAATAGGTTTATCTGATGGAAAAGATGAAATATCAAAACTTGCCAAAACAATAGATGAAATGTTAGAAAAATTAGAAAAAAGTTTTTTAAAAGAAAAACAGTTTACTTCTGATGCTTCTCATGAATTAAGAACACCTATATCTGTAATATTAGCTGAAAGTGAATATATATTAGAACATGGAGAAAGTTTAGAAGAAGCAAAAGAATCTATGGAAGTTATTAATAGACAAATAAAAAAAATGTCTGCATTAATTAATCAATTACTACTTTTTACAAGAATGGATAGAGAAAATATAAAATTAAACTACGAAAAAATTGATATTTTAAAAATAGTTGAAGAATTAAAAATAGATAATGAGTTAGAAGCTAAAGAAAAAAATATATCTTTAGAAATTGAAAATAGTTTAAAAAATAATTTTCAAAAAGTAGATAAAATTTTATTTATAAGAGCAACTCAAAATATAATTCAAAATGGAATAAATTATGGAAAAGAAAATGGATATCTAAAAATAAAATTATTTGAAAATCAAGAATATTTTGCAGTAGAATTTAAAGATAATGGAATAGGAATAAAAAAAGAAAATATAGAAAAAATATGGAATAGATTTTATCAGGAAGATGAATCAAGAAATAGTAGAGGAAGTATGGGACTTGGACTTCCAATGGTAAAGTGGATAGTAGAAAAACATAGAGGTTATGTTGAGGTAGAAAGTATAAAAGATATTGGAAGTATATTTAGATTATTTTTTAAAAAAATTTAAAAAAATAAAAAATTTTAATCTTTCTTTAATAATTCTATATTATAATTATGTCATACAAAGAAAAGATAAAGAAAAATAAAAAATGGAGGTAATAAATATGAAAAAAATATTATTAGGATTATTTTTAAGTTTAACAATGGTTAGTTTTGCTAATGACATGTATGATTATGTAGAGGATAAATTAGAGTTAAAGTACCAACAATTAGTTGATAATAAAAATAATAAACTTGATATTGAAGGAATTGATGTTGGAACTTTTGGAAATAAATTATATGTAAAAATAGAAATGGAAACATTCTCTGGTGATGGAGGATGGGAAAAATTTGATAAAGTTTCTTATGAAAAAATTGCTAAAAATATAGCTGATGAAGTTAGACAAATGTTAGATACAAATAGTGAAGTAGAAGTAAGTTTAATTCTTGAAAAAGAAATGGGAGATAAAGATATATTATTAGCTTCTAAAATTTACTAAAATAAATAATTTAAGAGGATATTATAGAGGTAATATCCTCTATTTTATTTTAAACTTCCTTTTTGATTTTTATTGAGAGATATTTTTTAGTATGTTATAATATTAGTAATGGAAAAAGTTTAAGGAGGAAGTTATGACTAGACAGGAGTTAGAATTTAGAGAGGGGAATATAATCAAACTTCTTATAAAATTTTCAGTACCAGCTACATTTGCTAGTCTTATTACTATTATTTATAATGTAACAGATAGATATTATATAGGACAAGCTGTAGGGAGAAATGGAATAGGAGCTATAGCAACTATATTTCCTTTAATAATGTTATTAAATGCTTGTGGAACTTTATTTGCTATAGGTGGTGGAGCTTTATCAGGAATTTATTTAGGAAAACAAGAAATAGGCAATGCTAGAAAAATTTTAGGAGTGTCCTTTTTCTGTCTCTTAGTGATAGGATTATTTTTTACAAGTTTTGGAACTATTTTTATGAAACAAATAATTTTATTTTTAGGAGCAACAGAAAATACTATTGAATATGCTATGGATTACTGTAAATATTTTTTTCCATCAATGACTTTCCAAATTCTTATTTTAGCTTTTAGTGCTTTTTTAAGAACAGATGGTCGTCCTATACTTTCAATGATGACAAATTTTATTTCAGCTATTTCTAATATGGGATTAGATTATTTATGGGTAGTAAAATTATCTTATGGAATGAAAGGGGCAGCTCTAGCTACAACAATTTCTAATGTAATTCCAGGAATATTTTTAATAACATATTTTTTAAGAGGAAAACTTTTAAAATTGGAGTTTAAACATGTAAGAGGAGATATAAAAACTATTAGAGAAATTTTATCTGTTGGGATATCTGGATTTTTTAATCAATCTTTAAATGGAGTTTATGCCTATGCTTTAAATACTAGACTTATAAAATATGGAGGAGATTTAGCCATTGCTGGTATGGGAATAATGACCATAGTTAGAAACTTTTTAAATACAAGTTATTTAGGTTTAAATCAAGGAAGACAACCAATACTTTCATATAATTGGGGAGCAAAAAATTATAGAAGAGTTTTAAAAACTTTTGCTTATTCTATAGGAATATCTATTTTTTTAGCTATATTTTTAGTTTTTCTAATAAAATACCATGCTAGAGAAATAGCTGGATTTTTTGTAAAAAATGACCCTGAACTTATAGAATACACAGCTAAAGCTATTCCTATTCATTTGGGGATGATGATGAGTACAGCTATTTATCTTTCTTGTGCAAATTATTTCCAAGCTGTTGGAAAAGGAATGGTTACAACAAAACTTATAACTTTAAGACTTTTGATTCTTACAATACCATTAACTTATATATTACCACTTAAATGGGGAGTGATGGGAGTTCTTAGAAGTTTTCCAATTTCTGATACTATTGCTGCCATAACTGCTGCTATAGTTGTAAGTAAAGAGATAAAACATGTAAGAAAATTAATGAAAGAACAAGAAAAAATAGAAATGGCATATTAATAAAATTTTGGGAGGGAAGATGAAACTAGTTGTATCTGACTTAGATGGAACACTTTTTTATAAACTAAATGAAGTTGGAGATTATACAATAGAAATATTACAAAAATTAATTGATAAAAATATAGAGTTTGCTGTAGCTTCAGGAAGAGGAAAACAGGGAGTAGATTTTTTAGTAGATAAATTACAAAGAGATGTATATTTAATTTGTAATAATGGAGCAACGATTTTTGATAAATCTGGAAAATGTATATATGAACAGGTTATTCCAAAGGAATTATCAATTAAAATATTAAAAACAATAAGAGAAAATGGACTATTTTTTAGTTCGTTTTATAATGAAAATTTTTATCATCATAAAGATGACCCAGAAGATTATACAAATAGAAGAAAAACTTTTAAAAGAAATGTTTTAGAAAAAATAGAAGATACTCCAGCTCTTAATAAAATAATTATAACAGAAGATGAAAAAACAATCCTTTCTATTAATAAAGTATTAAGAGAAAAATATGATAATGAAGTTGAAATAACTATATCAGACCCTAAATGTATAGATATAGTTCCAAAAAATTGTAGTAAAGGGAATGGAATAAAAATAATAGCAGATATTTTAAATATTCCTATTGAAGAAACTATGGCTTTTGGAGATGGAGAAAATGATTTGGATATGCTTAGAAAAGTTGGATATCCTGTTGTAATGGAAAATGCACAAGAAATATTAAAAAAAGAGATAAAAAATGTGGCGTTACCTAATAGTGAAGAGGGAGTTGCAAAATATTTAGAGAAATATTTTAATTTATAGGAATTTTTATAGAATTAAGGAGAAAAACATGGGAAAAACTTTTGTAATAGCAGATACACACTTTGGAGATGCTTCTATAATAAGAGCAATAGGAAGACCTTTTGATTCAATAGAGGAAATGGATAATTTTATGATAGAAAAATGGAATAGTGTAGTATCAAAAGATGATGATATTATAGTAGTAGGAGATTTTTTAGCTTTACCTAAAGAAAATAAAAAAGAGTATGTATTTGATATATTATCAAAACTTAATTTTAAAAATTTAGAACTTGTAATGGGAAATCATGATACAGAAGAATTAATAAAGATAATGAAAAGTTTTTCAGAAAATATTGATATATACAAATATCCAATAGTAAAAGATGAATTTTGGATAATTAGTCATCACCCAATGTTTGTAAATGAGAGAACAGTTTGGGTAAATGTATTTGGTCATGTACATAATAATCCAACTTATAGAGATGTAAGTACTAGAAGTATTTGTGTAAGTACAGAAAGATTAGATTATACTCCAATAGAGTGGCAAAAAGTAAAAGAATTAGTAGTTACTGAATCAAGAAAAGATTTAGAAAAGTTTAAAAAAAATAAATAAAATTTCAATGGAAAAAATTGTAAAATTAAAATTACAATTTTTTTCATAAAAAATGTGTTAAAATAGAAAGAAAAACTAAAAAAGGAGGGCAAAAGTGCTAGGGTCAAAAGGAAATAATATCCTTAGAAACTTGTGCAACAATCAAGGAAAAGGAACTATAAAAAAACTTTCTACTGAATTAGAAATTTCTGAAAGAAGTATAAGATACGAGCTTGAAAAAATAGATGATTATCTAAAGAGTATAAAGATGAAACCTTTAAAAAGAGAGTTTGGTGGAAATATATATTTTGAAGAATACAAAATTTTTCTTGAAAATGAAATAATAGTAGAAGAAAGTAATTTAGATACAGCTGAAAGAAGAGAATATTTATCTTTTATTTGCGTATTTGATGAAAAAATAAATCTAACAAAAGCTAGTGAAATATTAGATGTAAGTAGAACTACAATTAGAAATGATATAAGAGATATTAAAGAGGAATTATCAAAAAATAATTTAAAATTAAAAATTTCTCAACAAGAGGGTTTAATTTTATCTGGTGAAGAGATTGATATAAGAAAGCAACAATTAAAATTTTTATGTAAATATTCTAATTTTATTTTTTATTCTAATCCAGAATTTAAAAATAAAAAAGAAACGATAGTAGAAGAATACATAAAATATATAGATATAAATATTATAAAAAATTTCATTAATTACATTCAAAAAATTCTTGATAAAATAATTTCAGATGAGGCTTATAATATTATAGCTATTTATTTAATTATAGCTATAATAAGAATAAAGCAGGGAAAAGTATTAAATAAAATTCCTAATAAACAATTTTTAAAAGAAACTGATGAATATGATACTATTTTAAAAGCAAAAAGTATTTTAGAATCTTCTTATGATATTATTTTAGAAGAAAATGAAATTTTACAAATAACAGATTATTTTTTAGGAAGTCACACATATAATTTTAATAAATCTTATTATAGAAATTGGATTGAAATTGATATTTTAGTAAAAAAATTTATAGATAGTTTCAATCAAAAAATAGATGTGGATATATCTAAAGATAAATTATTGTTAGAAGGAATATTAAATCATATAAAACCTACAATATATAGACTAAAAAATAAAATTAAATTAGAAAACTCAATATATTTAGAAGTTTTAAATAGTTATCCAACTATATTTTATAATACTAAAAGTGCTGTAAAAGAGATAGAAGAATATACAAATTTAGAATTTTCAAATGATGAAATAGCTTTTTTAGCTATCTATTTTAAGTCAGCCATTGATAGAAATAGATATAAAAGTAAAAATTTGAAGAAAGTTTTAGTTGTTTGTGGTTATGGATATGGAACTTCGAGCTTACTTGTACAACAACTTAAAGAGATATATACAATAAAAATTGTAGATACAATTCCAAGGCATCTTTTAGAAAAAACTATAGCCAAAGAGGAAGTAGATTTAATAATAAGTACAGTGGAAATAGAAAATGATATAAATATCCCTGTTGTAAAAGTAAAATCTATATTAACACAAGAAGATATAAATAATATAGATAAATACTCACTATCAAAACAAAGAAAAAGATATATGCTTTCTGAATTGATGAATATAATAGAAGAAAATTGTGAAATCAAAAATAGAGAGGAATTAATAAAAGGTTTAAATATATATTTTGAACAAAGACTTATAAATGATACAGAAACTAATGAGTATAAAATTTCTGATTTTTTAAAAGAAAAAAATATTTTATTAAATCAAGAAGCAGAAAATTGGGAAGAAGCTGTAAAATTATCAGGACAAATTTTAGTAGATAATGGAATTACTACAAAAGAATATATAAATTCTATGGTAGAAAATGTAAAGAAATTTGGTTCATATATAGTAATTGGAGAAAATATAGCTATTCCTCATGCTCAAAAAGATGAAAGTGTATTAAAAACAGGGATGGGGTTAGTAGTATTAAAAAAACCTGTAATTTTTCCAGGAGAGAGAAAAGTACAAATATTATTGTCTTTTTCTTCTAAAGATGATAAAGAACATTTAAATGCTTTGACAGATTTAATTGAGTTAATTTCAAATTACAATTTTATAGAAAATATGTTAAAAGTAAAAACGATAAAACAAGCATTAAAATATATAAATTTTCAAAAATAATATTTTTAAAAGTGGTAATTTAAAAAAGTTATCACTTTTTTTTATATAAAAAATATAGTTGTCAAAAAATGTAAAGTTTATTTTGAACAAAAAAGATAGTTGTCAAACAAAAAAAACTAAGGTAGAATTATAATATAAAAATAAATTGGAGGAGGAAATTAAATGGGAATAAAGAAAATATTAGATGGAAATATCCAAGTTATAGAAAATATTGATTCTTGGGAAAAAGCTATAGAAATTGGAGCACAACCTCTAATAGAAAAAGGAAAAATAAAATATGGATATGTAGAAGGAATAATCCAAAATATAAAAACATTAGGACCATATGTAATCTTAATACCTGGTGTGGCTATGCCCCACGCTAGACCTGATGAAAATGTTTTAGAAAGTTCTTTAGCATTTTTAAAAATAAATGAAGGAGTAAAATTTACAGAGGATACAGATAAGGTTTATTTAATGTTTATCTTAGCAGCAAAAAATAGTGATTCTCATATAGAAATCATAGAAAAATTAACTGATGTTCTTGGTGATGATGAAAAAATAGAAAAACTTATAGAATCAAAAACATTAGAAGAAATAATAAATTGCTTATAAAAAATAATTATAAATAAAAACAAGATAAAATCTTTAAGGAGGAATTAATTATGAAAATAACAGCAGTATGTGGAACAGGATTAGGAAGTAGCTTTATGCTAGAAATGAATGTTAAAAAAGTTTTAAAGGAATTAGGAATTACAGCTGAGGTAACTCATACAGACTTAGCTTCAGTTATAGAAGGAGATTCAGATTTCTTTATTATGTCAAGAGATATAGCTGGAAGTGCTAATGTTTCTAACAAAATAGTTTTAGCTAATATTATAAATGTAGCTGAAATTAAAGAGGCTATAACAAAAGCATTCCAAGAAAAAGGAATATTATAGTTTAAGAAATTAAAAACTATATAATATTAAGGAGGAAAAGGTTATGTTAAAATTATTAGTTGATATTTTAAGTGTGCCTGCTATACTAGTAGGATTAATTTCATTAGTAGGATTACTATGTCAAAAGAAAAACTTTTCTGATACAGTAAAGGGAACAATTAAAACAATTTTAGGATTTATAGTTCTTACAGGAGGAGCTGGAATCCTTGTAGGAGGACTTACTCCATTTGGTCAAATGTTTGAAGTTGGATTTAAAGTTCAAGGAATTGTTCCTAACAATGAAGCAATAGTTGCTTTAGCAATGCAAAAATTTGGAACAGCAACAGCTTTAATTATGACTTTTGGAATGTTAGCAAATATAGTAATAGCTAGAATTACAAAATTAAAATATATTTTCTTAACAGGACACCATACATTCTATATGGCTTGTATGATAGCTGTTATCCTAGCTGTAGCAGGATTTGAAGGAGCAATGTTAGTATTTGTTGGGTCTGTAGTATTAGGATTTGCTATGGCTTTCTTCCCAGCTCTAGCTCAACCAACAATGAGAAAAATAACTGGTTCAGATGATGTAGCTTTTGGACATTTTGGAACTGTTGGATATGTTTTATCAGCTAAAATTGGTCAATTAGTAGGAAAAGGTTCAAAATCTACAGAAGAAATGAATCTTCCTAAAAACTTAACATTCTTAAGAGATAGCTCAATTTCAATTTCTTTAACAATGTTAATATTATATTTAATTACAGCTTTTGCTGCTGGTAGAGAATATGTAGAAACTACTTTAAGTAATGGACAAAACTTTATAATCTACTCTGTACTTCAAGCTATAACATTCGCTGCTGGAGTATTCGTAGTATTACAAGGTGTAAGATTAATTCTTGCTGAAATAGTTCCAGCATTTACAGGAATTTCTCAAAAAATAGTTCCTAATGCTAAACCAGCTATTGACTGTCCAGTTGTATTCCCTTATGCACCTAATGCTGTATTAATTGGATTCTTATGTAGCTTCTTAGGAGGAATCGTAGGATTATTCATTTTAGGAGCTTTAAATTGGGTATTAATCATACCAGGAGTTATACCTCACTTCTTCTGTGGAGCCACAGCTGGAGTATTCGGAAACGCTACTGGAGGAAAAAGAGGAGCTGTTATAGGTTCATTTATTCATGGAGTATTTATAACATTTGTTCCTGTTGTTTTACTTCCAATATTAGGAGAATTAGGATTTGCTAATACAACATTCTCTGATGCTGACTTTGGAGTTGTTGGAGCACTTTTAGGAGTATTAGCTGGAAACTTTAATAAATATGTAATACTTGTAGTATTTGCTGTATTTATTGCTTTAGCATTTGTTTTCCCAAGAGATAAAAAAGAAGAAAATTAATAAATTAATAAGATTTTGATTAAAGGCTATTGAAAAATAGCCTTTAATAATTAAGGAGGGCTTACTAAAAATATGGAAAGATATGTAGAAATGAAAAAATTTAGTAACAGAATAAGAATAGAAACTTTAAAAATGTTATTACATAGAGGATTTGGACATTTAGGTGGAGCTATGTCAATAGTAGAAACTTTGTCTGTTCTTTATACAAATATGAAAATAGACCCAAAAAATCCTAAAATGGAAGATAGAGATTTCTTAGTATTATCAAAAGGACATGCTGGACCAGCTCTATATTCAACATTAGCATTAAAAGGATATTTTGATTTAGAAGTATTAAATACATTAAATAATAACGGAACTATATTACCAAGCCATCCAGATAGAAATCTTACTCCTGGAATAGATATGACAACAGGTTCTTTAGGACAAGGAATTTCTGTAGCCACTGGAATAGCTATTGGATTAAAAAGAAAAAATAGTGAAAGAAAAGTTTATTGTATAGTTGGAGATGGAGAATTAAATGAAGGACAATGTTGGGAAGCTATACAATTTGCTGCTCACAATAAATTAGATAACTTTACAGTATTTATAGATGAAAATAAAAAACAATTAGATGGAACAACAGAAGAAATTTGTAATCCATTTGATTATGTTAAAAAAATGGAAAGCTTTGGATTCCATACTGTAAGAGTAAATGGGGCAGATGTAGAGGCTATAGATAAAGCTGTAAATGAAAAAGTTGAAGGAGCTCCAAAATGTATTGTACTTGATACAATAAAAGGTCAAGGAGTTAAATACTTTGAAGAATTAAAAGCAAATCATCATATTAGATTTAATGATGAAATGAAAGAAATTTTAAAAGTAGAAATTGAAAAATTAGAGGCTGCTGAATAGGAGGAAATTAAAAAATGGCAAAATATGAATTAGAGAACGTAGAATTAAGAAAAGCATATAGTACAACATTAGTTGAAATGATAAATGAAGATAAAAGGGTATTTGTTCTTGAATCAGATTTAGCAGAAGCAATTTCAACAAATTCAATAGCAAAATCTAATAAAGAAAACTATATAAACTGTGGAATAATGGAAGCTAATATGGTTGGAGTGGCTAGTGGACTTTCTTTAGTAGGAGATATTCCTTTCATTCATACATTTAGTCCATTTGCTACAAGAAGAATGTTTGACCAAATTTTCTTATCTGGAGCTTATGCAAAAACAAATATAAAAATATTAGGTTCTGACCCTGGAATATATACACAACACAATGGTGGAACTCATACATCTTTTGAAGATATTGCTTTAATGAGAACAATACCAACAGCAACAGTTATATCTATTACAGATTCTACTATGATGAAAAATATCTTAAGACAAATAAAAGATATTTATGGAATTCATTATTTAAGTGCTGTAAGAAAAGGTTCATACAAAATATATAATGATGACGAAACTTTTGAAATTGGAAAAGGGAAAGTTTTAAGAGAAGGAAAAGATGTTACAATAGTAGCTTGTGGAATAATGGTAGTAGAAGCTTTAAAAGCTGCTGACATGTTATTAGAAGAGGGAATTGAAGCTACTGTAATTGATATGTTTACAATAAAACCAATAGATAAAGATTTAATTGTAAAATATTCTAAATTAACAAAAGGATTTGTTACAGCTGAAAACCACAATATTATAGGTGGATTAGGAAGTGCTGTAGCTGAAGTATTAGTAGAAAATAATCCTGTTCCAATGAGAAGAGTAGGTGTAGAAGATAGATTTGGACAAGTTGGAACTTTAGATTATTTAAGAGAAGAATATAAACTAACAGCTGAGGAAATTGTAAAAAAAGCAAAAGAATTATTATAAAATATAGAGGTGTGTATAATGAAAATATTTATAGATACAGCAAATATTGATGAAATAAGAGAAGCTGAAAGTTATGGAATTTTAGCTGGAGTTACTACAAATCCATCACTTGTGGCAAAAGAAAATGGAGATTTCAAAAAAATAATTACAGAAATTACTAATATAGTAGATGGACCAATTAGTGCTGAAGTATTATCTTTAGAAGCTGATAAAATGGTAGAAGAGGGAATTGAATTAGCAAAAATTCATAAAAATGTAGTAATAAAATTACCTACAACTTTTGAAGGATTAAAAGCTTGTAAAAGATTTAAAGAATTAGGAATAAAAACAAATTTAACTTTAATCTTTACATTAAATCAAGCTTTACTAGCAGCTAGAGCTGGAGCTTCATTTGTAAGTCCATTTATCGGAAGATTAGAAGATACAGGAGTAAGTGGAGTAGAACTTATTAAAAAAATAAGAGAAACTTTTGATAAACATGGAATTACTACAGAAATTATAGGAGCTAGTATAAGAAATCCTTATCATGTAGAAGAAATTGCTCAAGCTGGAGCTCATATAGGAACTCTACCTTTCAAAGTAATTCAATCTATGATAAAACACCCTTTAACAGATGCTGGAATTGAAAAATTCTTAAAAGATTGGGAAGCTACAAAAAAATAAAAAATTAAATGAGGTAAAAAATGGATAAAAAAGAAATTTTAGAAATAGTAGACCACACACTTTTAACCCAAACAGCTACTTGGGAAGAAATAAAACAAATATTAGATGACGGAATAAAATATGGAACTGCCTCAGCTTGTATTCCAGCTTCTTATGTAAAAGAAGCAAAAGAATATGTAGGAGATAAATTACCTATTTGTACAGTAATTGGATTCCCAAATGGATATTCAACAACAGCTGTAAAAGTATTTGAAACAAAAGATGCCATAGAAAATGGAGCTTCTGAAATTGATATGGTTATCAATATCGGAGATGTAAAAAATAAAAGATATGAAAATATTTTAAATGAAATTAAAGCTATTCATGAAGCTTGTAACGGAAAAATATTAAAAGTTATTATTGAAACTTGTCTTTTAACAGAAGAAGAAAAAATAAAAATGTGTGAAATAGTAACTGAAGCTAAAGCTGAATATATAAAAACATCTACAGGATTTTCTACAAAAGGAGCAACATTTGAAGATGTAGCTCTTATGAAAAAATATGTGGGAAAAGATGTAAAAATAAAAGCTGCTGGTGGAATTTCATCACTTGATGACGCAGCTAAATTTATGGAACTTGGAGCTAATAGATTAGGAACAAGTAGAATTGTTAAAATAATAAAAGGTGAAGAGTCAAAAAATATGTATTAATAAGTAATAAAAAAGGTGGCTTTTATTAGTCACCTTTTTCTAAATAAGGAGGGACAAATGAAATACAAAATGATAGTATCGGACTTAGACGGAACTCTTTTAAACTCAGAACATAAAATATCTCAACACACAATAGATACTATAAGAAAAGTAACAGAAAAAGGAATAAAATTTTCTATAGCTACAGGAAGACATTTTAAAGACGCTGAATTTTTCTTTAAACAAGTGGGAGTAGGGTCATATTTAATTTCTGGAAATGGTTCTCTTATCCATGATAAAAATGGAAATGAAATTGGAAACACAAATATGAGTAGTGAGATAACAAAAAAATTAATAGAATTAAAAATAGATGATGAAATTTCAAGAAATATTTACTATAAAGATAAATGGTATACTCAAAAAATGATACCAGCTTTTAGAGAATATCATGTAGAATCAAAATTTTCTCCATTAGAATCAGATTTAGAGGAATTTAAAAATAAAAGAATAGAAAAAATGTTTTTCTATTGTGATGATTCTAGTAAAATAGCAAAATTAGAAAATGAATTATTAGAAGATGAATGGTTTAAAGGAAAAGTAAATATTACAACATCTCACCCAAGTTGTTTAGAAATAATGGATATATCAACAAATAAAAGAGAGGGAATTATAGAAATAATGAAGCATGAAAATATTGAGGCTAGTGAAATTTTAGCTTTTGGAGATGCTTTCAATGATAATGAAATGCTTTCTTTTGTTGGTAAAGGAATAATAATGGGGAATGGAGATAAAAAATTAAAAGAATTATTACCTGATTGTGAAATAATAGGAACAAATAATGAAGATGGAGAAGCTAAATATTTAGAAGAAATGTTTTTAAAATAAAAGCATTACGAACATATAATTAAAAAAATTGTTCTCTACAAAAATTATTTAACTATTGCTATAATTTTCATATAAAATACTGAGGGGAGGAATTATATGAAAAAGATTTTAGCAATAATAATGATGTTACTTTGTTGTACTTTAGGTTATGGAAAGGATAATGTTAAAACTATTATGAAAAATAAAGTTTTAAGAGTAGGAACAACAGGGGATTATAAACCTTTTACTTATTTAAAAGATGGAGAGTATAGTGGGTATGATATAGAAGTAGCAAAATTAATAGGAAAAGAGTTAGGTGTAGAGATAGAATTTGTCCCAACAACTTGGAAAACTATGTTAGAAGATTTGAAAAAAGGAAAATATGACATAGGAATGGGTGGAATAACAAGAACTGCAGCAAGACAAGTTGAAGGAGAAATGACAAAAGGGTATCTAGTATTTGGAAAATGTTTCCTTGTTAGAAAAGGACAAGAGAAAAAATATGATAGCATAGAAAAAGTTAATAAACCAAGTGTAAGAGTTGGAGTAAATATTGGTGGAACTAATGAAAAATTTGCTGATACTTATTTAACTAATGCAACTATTATTCGTTATAAAAATAATTTAGATGTTCCTGTGGCTGTAGAAAAAGGAGAAGTTGATGTAATGGTAACAGAAACTCCTGAAGCTATCACTTATGAGAAAAATAATAAAAAATTAGAGGGTGCTAGTGTAAATAAGCCATTTACAAAGAGCCAAATGGGATATTTAGTAGCTAAAGACCAAGTACACTTATTAAATACAATTAATTTTGTTTTAGAAGAATTAGAAGTAAGAGGAGAAATAGAAAGACTTCAAAAAGAATATTTAAGATAAGAAGTTTTTAAAGAGTTATTGTAAATTTTACAGTAACTCTTTTTTTGTGGAAAAAAATTTATAAGTTATAACTGATAAAAATATCAAAAAATACTTTTTTGTAAGTTATAACTGATAAAAATAGAAAAAAATAAAAAATTGTAAGTTATAAGTAATAAAAGTTATAAAGAAAAACAAGAGAAAAGATATTTTCCTTATATTTATAAAAGAAATGTGGTAAAATAAGAGAGATAAGAGAAAAATGAAAAAGAGGGATAAGTATGAACGATTTAACTTTTTTTACAAATGAAGAGGGAAAAACATTATCAGATAGATTTAAAAAAATAATAAAAAGTAATACACAATTTTTTGATGTTTTAGTTGGATATTTTAGAGCTAGTGGATTTTATGAATTATATGAAGCTTTAGAAGAAGTTGAAAAGATTAGAATATTGGTAGGAATTAATGTTGATGAGGAAATAATTCGTATAAATAATATTGCTAGAAATGATGATAAAATATTTTTATCTCCATCAGAAATAAGAAAATATACTAAAGATTCTGTAAAAGATGAAATGGAAAATTCAGAAGATACTTATAAAGTAGAACAGGGAGTAAAAAAGTTTATAGAGTTTATAGAAAATGGAAAAATTGAAATAAGAGTTTATCCTTATGATAAAATTCATGCAAAAGTTTATATAATGAGAAAAAATCAAGAAAAATCTGATGATTATGGAAAAGTAATAACAGGTTCTAGTAATTTTTCATATAGTGGTTTTAGAGGAAATTTAGAATTTAACGTTGAACTAAAAAATTCTATAGATGTAAATTTTGCTTTAGAAAAATTTGAAAAATTATGGAATGAAAGTGAGCCTTTAAGCGAAGAGTATGTATCTACTTTAAAAAACGATACATGGATAAAAGAAGATATAACACCTTATGAATTATATTTAAAATTTTTATTTGAATATTTTTCAGAAGAGATAAATGAGGATAAATTAGAAATAAATGTTTTAGATTTACCAACAGGATTTGTAAAGTATAAATATCAAACAGACGCTGTAAATCAAGCTAAAAGAATGTTATCAAAATATAATGGGGTATTTTTAGCAGATGTAGTAGGATTAGGAAAAACATATATTACAGCCTTATTAGCAAGAGAATTATATGGGCAAAAATTAGTTATTTGTCCTCCTGTATTAAAAAATTATTGGGAATCTGTATTATTAGATTTTGGAGTAGTAGCTAAAGTTGTTTCATTAGGAAAATTAGATGAAATTATAAATAATTATGACAAAGATTATTTTAAATATGTATTTATAGATGAAGCTCATAGATTTAGAAATGATGGAACAGAAGGATATGAAAATTTACATAAAATATGTTTAAATAAAAAAGTAATATTAATATCAGCAACACCACAAAATAATAGTCCATTAGACTTATTACATCTTATTTCTTTATTTCAATATAAGAATGAATCAAATATAATAGAAGATGAACCAAATATAGAAAAATTTTTCTTAAGATTAAATACTAGAGAAAAAAATGCTGTAAAATTATATAAAAATAATCCAACAGATATTAATAAAGAGAAAGTTAATGAAGTTATAAAAGCAAATTCATCAGAAATAAGAGAAAAAGTTTTAAAGAAAATAATGGTTAGAAGATTAAGAAATGAAATAAAAAAATATTATAAAAATGATATAGAAAAACAAGGTTTGGTATTTCCTAATTTAGGAGAACCTGAACAAATAGTATATACTTTTGATGAAAAAACAAATGAGATATTTGAAAAATTATTAAAAGCTATTGGAACTTTAAAATATTCAAGATATAAAACTTTATATTATTTATTAGACCCGGATAGTGAAGAAAAAATATTGATGGCAGGTCAAAATAATATGCAAGGATTTATGAAAGCATTACTTTTAAAAAGATTAGAAAGTAGTTTTTTTGCTTTTAAAAATACAATAAGAAGATTTAAAGAATCTTATGAAAGATTTATAAAAATGTATGATACAGGGGTTGTATATATTAGTAAAAAATATAATGTATATGATTTATTAGACAATGAAGATGACGAAAAACTTTTAGAATTAGTAAATAATGGGGAAATAGATAAATATTTTTCATCAGAGTTTAGAGAAGAATTGAGAGAAGATTTAGAAAAAGATTTAGAAATTTTATCAGAGATGTATGATAGCATAGAAAAATTAGGTGAAAAAGATTGTAAATTAGAATATTTTTTAAATGAGTTGAAAAATAATAAAATTTTAAAAAAATCTAAATTAATCATATTTACAGAATCAAAAGAAACAGCTGAATATTTAAGTAAAAACATAGAAAAAGAAATAGAAAAAGATGTAATTTGTTATACAGGAGATTCTTCACTTTCTAAAAAGGAAATAATAACAGCAAACTTTGACCCTACTTTTAAAGGAAAAAAAGAAGATAGATATAATATTTTAGTTACAACAGATGTATTAGCAGAGGGAATAAACTTACATAGAAGTAATGTAATTATAAATTATGATTTACCATGGAATCCAACAAAGATAATGCAAAGAATAGGACGTATAAATAGAGTTGGAACTAAATTTGATAAAATATATGTATTTAACTTTTTCCCAACATCAAAAACAGACGAACATTTATCATTAAGAGATAATATTTTAAATAAGATACAAGCTTTTCATAATACTTTAGGAGAAGATTTTAAATATTTATCTGATGATGAAGAAATAGATTCTTATGGACTTTATGATAAATTAATGGCTTCTTTAGAGGATGAAAATGAAATAGGAGAAACAGAATTAGAGTATCTATCACTTATTAGAAAAATAAGAGATGAAAATGAAGAATTATATTTCAAAATAAAAAATCTTCCTAAGAAAAGTAAAAGCGCAAGAGAATACACAGAAACTTATATAGAACCAAGTACAATATCTTTTTTAAAAAAAGGAGATATTAAAAGAATATATATAACTAATAGAAAATTAGATGTTAAAGAGTTAAATTTCTTTGACGCTGTTAAATATTTTAAGTGTGAAGAAGATGAACCTAAGAAAAAAATTGATATGGAGTTTTATCAATTATTAGCAATAAATAAAGAACAATTCTCTGTTGATAGTGAAAGTAAAAAAAGTGAAGAGGGAAGAAAAGCTGGAACAAGTAGAGAGATAAATAAAATAATTTTAGGATTAAAAAATTATAAAAAATTTAGTGAAAGTGAAGAGAAAAAATTAGAAAAAATTATAGAAATTTTTGAGGTAGGAAAACTTTCTAAAGCAAATGTAAAAAATATTTTAACTCAATGTAAAAAAGTATTAGAAACTTTAAATCCACATAAAATATTAGAAGTATTTTATGAAAGTATACCAGAAGAATATAAAGGTGTAACTCAAAGGAAAGTAGATAAAACTCAAGGAAAAATAGAAGTATTATTGTCAGAATATTTAATTTAAAAAAATATTTAAAATCGTAATTTTTTATAACGATTTTGATAAAAATATTGATAAAAAATCATAGAAGTGATAGAATCTATTTATATTATAGTTTGAGGGGTACATAAAAAATGGAAAGAATAGCTAAGATATTTAAAGTAGAATTAAAAAATATAAAAAATGTTAAATCAGGTATAATTGATTTTAAAGAAAATATAACAGGATTATATGGACAAAATGGTTCTGGAAAAACAGCTTTAGTAGATTCTATGAATATATTAAAAAATATTTTATGTGGAAAGAAACTAGATTATATATATGACTTAATAGGAGTAGATACAAAAGTTTGTGGATTAAAATTTCATTTTGATATAGAAACTTCAATGAAAAAATATAAAATTATTTTAGAGTTATCATTAAAAAAATTAAAAAAAGAAATAAATGGAGAAGAAGAAAAAAGAGTTTTAGTAGAAAAAGAGATAATAAAGTATTCTGAAGTAATAAATGAAAAATCTAGTCATAAAAAAGTTTTAATAGGAAGTACAAGAAAAGAATTATTAAAAAATGTTGAGAATTTTAAAGAATTAATTTCAAAAAAGGAAATGGAATTAAAACTCGCTAAAATATTATCTGAACAAAGTTCAGTTTCTTTTCTCTTTTCAAATGATTTAATGGAAATATTAAAAGATGAGAAAAAAGAATACGAGGATATAATCGAAATTATTAATCTTTTAAAGAAATTTGGATTGATGGATTTAATAGTAATTTCAAATGAAAATATGGGAGTTATAAACTTAAATACGGTATTTCCTTTAAATGTAAAGACAAATAAAACTTTTGGAAGTTTTATAATAACAGATAAGAATATAGTTATAAATGAAAAACTTTGTGATGAGTTACATAAAGTTATAAATCAAATAAATGTTGTTTTAAATTCAATAATTCCTAATATGAAACTTGAATTATTTGAAAAAAATAAAGAGTTTGTAGCTAATGATAAAATTAATGTCGTTTTTCAATTAATTTCTATTAGGAATAATAAAAAAATTCCATTTAAAAATGAATCAGATGGAATAAAGAAAATAGTATCTATATTAAGTGCTTTAATAGCAATATATAATGATAAAAAAGTATGCTTAGTTATAGATGAATTAGATTCAGGAATTTTTGAATATTTATTAGGAGAATTACTTTCAATATTAGAAGATGGAACAAAAGGACAACTTATATTTACTTCTCATAATTTAAGAATACTAGAAAAGCTTCATAAAGACTCTATTGTATTTACTACAACAAATGAAAATAATAGATATATAAGATTAAAAAATATAAAACCTAGTAATAATTTAAGAGATGTTTATATAAGAGAAATGACAATGCAAGAACAAAATGAAAAATTATATGAAGAAACTAATAATGGTGATATAGAATTTGCTTTATATGAGGCAGGTGTTTTAGATGCCAAAAAATAAAAAAGAGGAAGTTATTAAAAGAAAAGTTGTTATTTTATTAGTTGAAGGAAAAAGTGATAAAACAGCACTTAATTTAATAGAAAAATTTTATACTAGTAAAAATATAAAAGTTTATACTACAGATGGAGATATTACCTCTAATTTTTTAGTAACTTATACTAATTGTGTAGAGAAATTAAGTGAAAAAATAGAAAGTATTAGAGATGATATGAAATTAAAAAGAGATGATATATATGAAGTTATTCATCTTATAGATACAGATGGGGCTTTTATTCCTGATAGTTGTATTGTAGTTGATAGAAATATTAAAGAATTTTATTATACTTTAGATTGTATTAAATCAAATAGTAAAAATAAAGTTATTAAAAGAAATAATGATAAGATAGGAAAAATTAGAGTCTTATTGAATACAAAAAAAGTAGATGAAGAAATAAAATATAGAATATTTTATATGTCATGTAATTTAGACCATGTTTTATTTAATGAAATGAATTTATCGAATGATAAAAAAGTAGAAAAAGCTTTTGAATTTAGAAGAACTTATCAAAATAATAAAGAGGGATTTATAAATTTTTTTAATTCAGAAGGATGTAAAGCAAATGGAGATTACAATACTACTTGGAATTTTATTCAAAAAGATAAAAATTCCTTACATAGATATAATAATTTATATATCTTTTTAAATGAATTGGAAGAGGAGAATAGTTAATAGGAGAATAAGGGAATATGGACTTAGAAAATAAAAAAAGAATTATCAACAATTTATTTGATAATAAATTTAATTTGGATAATTTTAAAGAATTTACAGCAAATATATTAAATGTTAATGTAGCTAATAGTAGTGAATCTAAAAAAGTTTATGCAGTATTTTTATCATATATAACAAGTTATCAAGTAATAGCTAATTACACAGATAGAGAAAAAAATAAAATACTTATAATGTGTGTAAAAGTGAAAGAAGATAAAGACCCAGTAAGAGCAAGAGTAAAGCAAAGAGAATTTATTGCAAAATTATTGAGAATTGATGAAAAAGATGGAGCTTTAGTTGTATTTTATAATGAAGAAAGTAAACATTGGAGAATATCTTTTATAAAACTTAATTATGAGTTTACAATGAAAGGTGTAGAAGAAAAGATAACTCCAGCTAAAAGATTGTCTTATGTAGTAGGAGAGGGAGAGGCTTGTAAAACAGCTAAAGACCAATTTTATACTTTAAATAGCATAGAAGAAAAAGTATCTTTAAATCAATTAGAGGAATTATTCGCTCTTGAAAAAGTAACAAATGAATTTTTCAAAGAATATAAAAATAAATATCTTGATATAAAAGAAACTTTAATTAATGATAAAAACTTTATGGACGAAGCAAAGAAACATGATACAGAAAAACCTGAAAGTTTTGCAGAGGGATTCGCTAAAAAGCTTATGGGACAAATTTCTTTTATATATTTCTTACAGAAAAAAGGTTGGTTAGGAATAAAAATAGTTCCTGAATCTTTGGATTATAATGAATATAATAGAATATATAATAGGGCTTTGGATAAAGAAAGAGAAATCTTAGAAAAAGTTTATGAAAGAGTAGATAGAGATTTATATTCTTTAAATAGTGAAAGTTTAAGAAAACTTGATAATAAAACAGAAAGTGAACTTTTAGCAGGACCATTTAAAAATACAGGATATTTTAAAGATTGGGGAGTTGGAGATAAAAAGTTTCTTAGAAATTTATTTGAAGAACATAAGAAAAAAGATACAGAAAATACAAAAACTTTCTTTGAGGATTATTTAGAGATTTTATTCTATAATAATTTCAGTGAAGAAAGAGGAGAAATTCAATATTCAGCAGAATTTAATAGTCGTATTCCATTTTTAAATGGGGGATTATTTGACCCTTATGGAGATTATAAATGGAGAGAAACAAAATTTAATTTAGATGATAAACTTTTTTCTAATGATGAAAAAACAGGTATTTTAGATATATTTGATATGTATAATTTTACAATTAATGAAAATGATTCATATGAAACAGAAGTAGCAGTAGACCCTGAAATGTTAGGTAAGGTTTTTGAAAATCTTCTTGATGTATCTGATAGAAAATCAAAGGGAGCATTTTATACTCCAAGAGAAATAGTTCGTTATATGACTAATGAAAGTATAATGAATTATCTTTTAACTAATTTAGAGGGAAAAGAGATTACAAAAGAAGATTTAGAATATTTATTTAATTTAGGAGAATTTACAAAGGAATATGACCAACAAATCTTTGAAAAGGATTATATAAAGGATAAAAAACCTTTAACCAGAGATATTTTTGGTATGCCTAGAAATATAATAACAAATTCAAAATTGATAGATGAATTATTAATAAAAGTTAAAATTGCTGACCCAGCTTGTGGTTCTGGAGCATTTCCATTAGGAATTTTAAATGAGATAGTAAGAGCAAGAAATATATTAACTTTCTATATTAATATGATAGAAGTATTAAAAGAAAAAGATGAGAATAATTATTGGAAAAGAATAGATAAAAAACAAAGAAATAGAAAGTTATATAAGTTAAAATTAGAAACTATTCAAAATTGTTTACATGGAGTAGATATAGAGCCAAGTGCTATTGATATTACAAAATTAAGACTTTGGCTTTCTATATTGGTAGATAGTGATAATGATAATGTGAAACCACTACCAAACTTAGATTTTAATTTTATGATAGGAAATTCATTAATAGATGAATTTGAGGGAATGAAACTTTTTGATGAATCATTATTAAATGATGAGATATTAGAAAAAGAATTAAAAAAGAAAAAAACTTATCAACAAATGTCATTAATCAGAGGAACAGAAGAAGAAAAAGCAGATATATTAGAAGAAATTTTCTCTAAACAAGCTGAATATTTTAATGAAAAAAATTCTGAAAAGAAAAAAGAATTAAAAAATGAGATAGAAAATTTAGAAAATGATTTAATAAAAATTACTTTAGAAGCAAATGGAAGATTAGATAAACTTCAAGAGATAGAAAAAGGAAGAAGAGAGAGAAGAAAACCATATTTCTTATGGAAACTTGAATTTGCAAAAGTATTTAAAGAAAATGGGGGATTTGATATAGTAATAGGTAATCCACCATATGTTGGAGAAGGAAAAAAGAAAGAAATATTTGTTCCTGTACAAAAAACAAGTTTTGGAGAAAAATATTATATAGGGAAAATGGATTTTTGGTATTTTTTTACTTCTTTAGGAATAGAAATTTTAAAAGAAAATGGAATACTAAGTTATATAGCTCCAAATAATTGGACTACCACAGCAGGTGGAAAGAAAATGAGAAATCATATAATGAAAGAAATGATAATAAAGGAATTTATTGATTTTGGAGATTATATGGTCTTTGAAAATGCTATGCAACAAACAATGATATTCTTACTACAAAAAAATAAAAATTTAGAAAATTCTATAAAAGTTGCAAAAGTTTTAGATAAAACAAAATTTAAATATGTAGAATTTTTTAATAGAATAGAGCAAGATAAAAGTTATTCATATTATATTTCTAGTTTGAATAGAAAAGAATATAAAGAAAATGATAATATTGTATTTTTAAATTTAAGTTTAAAAAATATGCTAGATAAAATAAAAGTTAAAACGATAACTTTAAAAAAAGATGAAATTGCACAAGGAATTGTATCTCCACAAGATTTTTTAAATAAAGAAAATGCAATAAAATTAAATAGAAAAATTGGTGAGGGAATTTTTGTTTTAAATAGTGATGAAATTAGACAAAAAAACTTTTCGGAAAATGAAATAAAAGATTTGATAAAACCTTATTATACTACTGATGAATTAAAAAAATATGCTTTAATAAATAAAAATAAATATTGGATAATCTATACTAAATCTTCAATAAAAGAAAATATCGAAAATTATCCTAAAATAAAGAAACATTTAGATATTTATTCAGAGATAATAACTTCTGATAATAAACCCTATGGCTTACATAGGGCAAGAGAAGAAAAGTTTTTTCAAAGAGAAAAAATAATTTCTTTAAGAAAATGTGTGAAAGAGCCAACTTTTACATATTGTGAAGAAGATTGTTATATTCCTCAAACTTTTTTTTCTATTAAAACTGATAGACTTAATATGAAATATTTAACAGGTCTGTTAAATTCTAAATTAATTGCTTTCTGGTTAAGACATATGGGAAAAATGCAAGGAAGCAATTATCAAATAGATAAAGAACCTTTAATGAATATTCCTATAAAAATAGCTAATATTGATATTGAAGAAAAAATAATAAATTTAGTTGATAGAATTATGGAATTAAAAAAATCAGATAAAGATACACAAGAACTTGAAAATCAAATTGATGAAATGATTTATGATTTATATGAATTAACAGAAGAGGAAAAAGAATTAATAAGAAATTTTTAATATAATAAGAGGAAAATAAAATGAATAAAAAGGAATTTAAATTAGAAGTAGAAGAACTTTTAAAACAAGAAGTGGATAATTTAACATTTGAAGAAAAAATAGAATATATTAAAAAGATACTTTTAGATTATGAAATAGAAATTAGTTCTGAAAGAGTTTTAGAAAATAAAGGAAAAAAATGGGAAGACTATGAATTAGAAATAATTTTAAATTCAGCTCCTTCAAAAGAGAATATTTTAAAATATGCAAAGCTATTTAAAAGAGGTTATGGAAGTATTGAACAAATATATAGGTGGGCATATACACCTTTTAAAAATATGACAGATGAAAGAAAAAATGATAGTTTTATACTTCAAATAAAAAGAATAGCTAAAAAAATAGGTTTGAGAGGATAAATAAAAAAATTCTAAAATAGGGGGTATTATGTCGAAGTTAGAATTAGATGAATATAAAGAACAAACAGAACACAAGCATGAGTATTTAAAAGAATATTTACCAGTTTGGTTTTATATTTTAATAAATCGTAAAATATCAAATAATATTAAATATAATAATATTATTTATGTTGATAGTTTTTCTAATGCAGGAGAATATAAAAATGGAGAAGAAGGTTCGCCTATAATAGCTTTAAAGATTTTTAATGATATTTTATTAAAAAATAAAGATAAAAAAGTTCGTGTAAAATGTTATTTTAATGATTATAATGAAGAAAGAATAATACATTTAAAAGAATTAATAGAAAAAATGTCTTTAGATAATAGAATAAAAGTAGAATATGATGAAATAACAGCTAATGAACATATAAAAAAAGTAATGAAAATAATAAAACGATATTCTAATAAAAAAGTGTTATTTTTTATTGACCCTTATAAAATAGCTGATGATATAGTTTCAATGAGCAATATGAAGCAAATTTTAGAAGATGATGATACTGAAATAATATTTAATCATATGGTTTCAGATGTTGTAAGAAATATAAAAGAATATCCAGAGAAGTATAAAAATTTTTATAGATTAGATAAAAATTTGCAAAAAAGTGGTAAAGAATTTAATGAGATTTTCATTAATAATTTGAAGAAAGAGGTAGATAAGGAAATCTATACAGCATCTTATGAGTTTTTAAATACTAAAAATGTTACAATATATTTTCTTGTATTTATAACACATCATCCTAGAGGATATGAAAAAATAAAAGAGGCTATTTGGAGAGTATCAGATGGAGATTTACAACATAAAAATAAAGGAGAGAAAAACAATTTAAACTTATCATTATTTTCTGATGAAGCAAATAAAAAATTAAAAAAAGAAAAAAGAGAAATAAATATAAAAAATAAAGTAGAAGATTTGAAAGAAATTTTAATTAATGAATTTAAAGGGAAAAAAGTAACTTATCAAGATATTTGTAAATTTGTAGTAGAAAAAACTATTTTTATTGAATCTCATATTCAAAGAAAAACTTTAACACCATTACAAGAAGAAGGAAAAATAATAAGAGAAGGAACTAATAAAGTGAATTCTACTTATATATTTAAATAATATTAAGGAGTAAAAATGAGTAAAAGTAGAATTGAATGGACAGAGGAAACTTGGAATCCTATAACAGGATGTACTCCTATAAGTGAAGGATGTAAAAATTGTTATGCTAAAAAAATGGCAAAACGTTTAAAAGCAATGGGAAATAAAAGATATATAAATGGTTTTGTACCTACATTTCATGAAGAAATTTTAGAATTGCCATTAAAATGGAAAAAATCAAGAATGGTTTTTGTAAATTCTATGTCTGATATTTTTCATGAAAATATAAAAGATGAAGAAATTGAAAAAATTTTTAAGATAATGAATTTAGCAAAAGAACATACTTTTCAAGTTTTAACAAAGCGTTCTAAAAGAATGGTAGAACTTTCTAAAAAATTAAATTTTACTGATAATATTTGGATGGGAGTAACAGTAGAAAATAAGGATTCACTATATAGAATAAATGATTTATTAAAAATAAAATGTAAAATAAAATTTCTTTCTTGTGAACCTTTATTAGAAGATTTAGAAGATGTAAAATTAAAAGGAATAGATTGGGTAATAGTAGGTGGAGAATCAGGAACAAAAGCAAGAGAAATAAAAAAAGAATGGGTAGAAAACTTATTAAAGAAATGTAGAGAAGAAAATATAAGTTTTTTCTTTAAACAATGGGGTGGATTTAATAAGAAAAAAAATGGAAATTTATTAAATGGAAAACAATATTTAGAATATCCTAAAAAATAGAAAAGAAGGGGGAAATAACTAATAAAGTTAGTTATAAAAATATTATGGAAATAGGTTGGAATTTTCCTAGTAATAATTATGGAAAAATAACAGGAATAAGTGAAGCAGGAATAGAAACATTTAAAGGAAATTTATATGGTTCTTTAGCAAGAGAGATATGTCAGAACTCATTAGATGCAAGATTAGATTTAACAAAACCAGTTTTAGTAGAATTTAAGCTAGATGAAATAGATATAAAGAAAGAGCCAAGAATATATGAATTAGAAGAAATTTTTGAAAAATGTAAAAAATATTGGATAGATAATAAAAAAACAATGACTTTTTTAAGTAAAATAGATAAAATTTTTTTAAGTTCAAAAATAAGAGTATTAAGAATAAGTGATTATAATACAACAGGATTAACAGGAGCAAATTTAGAAAGAAATTCTTGTTGGCAAAATTTAGTAAAAGCTTCAGGAGTTTCAGATAAAGGTGGAAATTCAGGTGGAAGTTTTGGAATAGGAAAATCAGCTCCTTTTGCTTGCTCTGATTTGAGAACAATATTTTATAGTACAATAGATAAAGATGGAATAGAGGCTTCTCAAGGTGTTGCAAATTTAGTTTCTTTTGAAGAAAGTGGATATGTAACTCAAGGAACAGGTTATTATGGGAATAAAAGAACTAATTCTCCTATTTTTGAAAAAACTTCTTTTAGTAACTTTGAAAGAAAAGAGATAGGAACAGATATTTTTGTTTTAGGTTTTTTAAATGATGAAAATTGGATAGATGAAATAATAAAAGCTACTTTAGAGGGATATTTAATAAGTATTATAAATGAAAATTTAGTTGTAAAGGTAGAAAATATAGAAATAAAAAAAGAAACTTTAGGATTTCTTATGGAAAAATATAAAGAAGAAATACCAGTAACATATAATTATTATGAAGTTTTATTAGAAGATAAAGAACCTGTAGAATATAATTTTATGGGATTAGGAAAGTTAAAATTATATCTTCAAATTAAGAAAAATTATAAAAGGTCTATTTTAATGGCTAGAAGTAATGGAATGAAAATATTTGATAAAAAAAGAATTTCTTCAAGTATTCAGTTTTCAGGAGTGTGTATTTTAGAAGATGAAGAAATAAATTCTTATTTTAGGGAAATGGAAACTCCTCAACATAATGATTGGGAACCAGATAGACATCAAAAACCAAAAGAAGCAAAACAAATGAAAAAAGAATTATTTTCATATTTAAAGAATGCTGTATTTGAAAAAGGAAGAGAAACAATAACAGATGAAATGGACGCTGTTGGAATAGGGGAATATATTCCTGATATAAAAGATTCTTGTTTAGAAACTCAAGATAATAAGAAAGAAACTATTTCAAATGAAATACATGATATTTCTTTAGAAAAAATTCAATTAATAAATAGTAAAATGAATAATGTAAGAAAAGAAAATAACTTTTATGATGAAATAGAAGGAGAGGGTTATATGACAGATGAAGATATATTAAACTCTCATTTTTCTAAAAATAAATCAAAGAAAACAAGTGAAAAAAGTAATTATTTTAATGGAACAGGTAACGAAGGAGAAGGAAATAATAAAATAAATAAAACTGTACAAGTAACACCAACTAAATTAAGATTACTAGTATCAGATGATATAAAAAAAATATATAGATTAAATTTTTTAATAGAAGAAATAATAGAAAATTCTATAGTTGAATTATTTATAGCAGGAGAACAAGGAAATGGTTTTTTAACTATAAAAGAAGCATATTATAATAATAAAATAGCAACGTTTAGAGATAATAAAATTTTCTTAGGAAAATTAGAAAAGGGAATAAATTATTCAATATTTTTTATTTTGAATGATGAAGATACCTATTCTATGGAGGTAAAAATAAATGGAAATAAGATATAAACTTTTTCCTCATCCTGTTTTGTGGGAAAAAACAGATGATTATATAAATTCTGAATTTTCTTCTATTGTAGAGATAAAAAGAGAAATAAGAAGTATAAAATTACAAGTAGGTTTTAAATTAAAAAATAAAGAATTAGAAAAAATGTTATCAGAAGAAAAAATAGAATATGTAATACATATAGAATGTCCAAGAACATCTTATAGGAAAATAATAGCAACATCAGATAAATTAGTAGTAGAAACTATAAAAGATGAAAATATTTTAGGAAAGATACAAATATCTACATTTATCGTAGCTAAACAAGAATTAATAAATTATAGTAATTTAAACTTTAATCAAGATTATTTTGGAATAAAATTTAATTTACAAAAAGGAACAATTTTAGCTATTGGAAATCAATATAGATTAGAAGTTGAAAAAGAAAAAGAAGAATTAGGAACTATTCCGTCAATATTTACTATTTGTAAAAGAGAAACAGAAGAAGAAATTGGAATGGGAATAGAATATAATTCAGAAAAAATAAAAATAAGTTTGAATAAATCAGATTATGAAAATTATAACCAATTAGTATTAAATACTTCTAAAAATAGAGATTCAATAAATATAGGAATTATTTTTCCTGCTTTAATTTATGTTTTAGAACATTTAAAATTAGAGTTTGAAGAAATAGAAAATAATGATTATAGATGGTTTAGAGCTTTAAAACATATTTTTAAAAATTATAATTATGAATTAACAAAAGAAACTTTAGAGGAAGATTCAATAGTATTAGCCCAAAAATTATTAAGTTATCCTTTAGGAAGAGCATTGTCAGCATTAAGACAAGAAGATAATGAAGGAGAGGAAGAATAATGAAATTATACTTTATGAAAGAAGAAGCATTAAATTATTTTAAAGATAATGTAAAATATAACTTAAAAAATTATACTTTAGATGATAATAATTGGATTTATGAAAAATATGAAGAACCACTTCAAGAGTTTAAAATTCCTGTTCCTGATTTTTCTTTAGAAATGAATTCGGATAAACCAGAATCATTAGACTACATAAATGTAAAAATTTTGTATGATAATTTAAAAGAAATTAGTGATACCCAAGCATCAGATGAAAGATTTTGGGTAGGATTATCTCATACTCATTTTTGGAAGTTTTTAAAATATAGATGTAAAATACAAAATTTTGAAGAAATAAAAGAAGAAAAAATATTAAATAATTATTTCTTTAAACAAGGACATAAAAGAAGTTTAATTACCAACCCATTATCTCGTTTATGGTGGGTAGGAAGATTAATATATGATAAAGAAAATAAAGAGAATCCTTATTATGCTTTAGAATTTTTAGAAAATGATTTTTCTACTAAAGTTTTAAGCTTGTTTTCAAGTAATTATACAAATAATCCAAAAATAGCAAGAGCAGTTTTAGTAGCATTAGCAGAAATAGAAAAAGAAGTAGGAAAAATTGAAAGAAAAAAATTTCATGAAATTCTAAGATATACAAATATGATAGCTGGAATAATTATAATAGATTATTTAACACAAGATGAATTAAAAGAAAAAATAAAAAAACATTTTTATGAAAAGTATTTGAAAGGAGAATAATTATAAATGGAAGAAATAATAGAGTTTTTAGAAAAAACAAAAATAAAAAAATATGAAGAATTATTATCCTGCTTAGAGTTACAAAAAGATATATTAGATGAAATTTCAAAAGAATTAGCAAATAAATATATTTCTGAATTAATAAATAATAAGGAATTTGAAAAAGCAACAGAATCAATAGAATTTATAAAAGAAATAAATAAAAAATCTCAAGAAATAGAAAAATTATTAGATAAAAGGTTAGAATTAGATGAAGAGATAAAAGAAGCTTCAGAAGTTAATAATTTAAAAGATTATGATAAATATAGAGTAGATGAAAATGAAAAACATAGTTTATATGAAATTTTTAGACATAAAAGACCCTGTGCTTTTATTATAGAAAACAAAAGAATAGAAGCTAATAGTTGGAAAGAAGTTTTAATAAATACTTGTGAATATTTAGGAGAAAAAGATTCAAGAATTTTATCAAAAATAGTAAAAGAAGAAAAAATAAAAGGAAGAAAAAGAAGTTTATTATCCACTAATAAAAAAGATATGTATGGACCTGAATATCTAAAACTAGTTGATGGATATGTAGAAACAAATTTAAGTGCAGATGGGATAAGAAATTTAATAAAAAAATTATTAAAAGAGTATAATATACAATTAACAAAATACTTTGTATTTTTAAGAGCTGATTATACAGAATTAAATTCAGATGACTAAATAAAAAGTAGGAAAATAATATGAAAAATAATTTAACAGGAAATGAATTTGAAAAAATTGTAAAAATTATATTAGAGGAATATTTAAAGGAAAAATTAGAAAAACAAAAGAAAATAGAAATAGGTTATTCAATAAAAAAAGAACATAAATTTGATTTAGGAAATGAAAATTATATAATAGAATGTAAATCATATGAATGGACAAAAAATAAGAATAATCCTAGTGGAAAAATTTCAACATTAAGAGAAACTATTTTATATTTTTCTTTAGTTCCTAAAAGTTATAAAAAAATATTGGTTCTGAAAAAAAGTAGTTTAAAAAATAATGAAACAATTTTTGATTATTTTATAAGACTAAATTCTCATTTAATACCAGAAGATTTAATTTTATTGGAAATAGATATGGAAAATAATGGAATAGTAACTAAATCAGTAAATTTAACAAAAGAATTAAAGAAAGAGAAAATCAAAAAAAAGAAAAAAACAGATAATCCAAATATTGAAGAAGTAAGAAAATATATAATTGAGCAATTAGACAATTTTAAAAAAATGGGAATAAAAGAAATTGAATTAGTTTCAGGAAATATTATAAATGAAATGAAAATAATAAATGCAGCACCTACAGTATGTTCAGCCATGAGAAGTTGTGGATACGAATATGAAGAAATATATTCTCCACCTAAAGGAAATGGAACTAGATTGAAATTAAGGTATAAGTTATAAAATTAAGATAAACTCAAGTATGTATATTTTAAAAATCTTTTTTTAAAATTAATAAAAGAGATTGATAAAGATTTTTCAAAAATAAATTTAAAGTAATTGAGAAACTTTATAAAGTTTATAGAATTTCTTAAACAATGTCTGAGAAATTTAAACTACTATATATCTTCATATCTTCTAGTTTATCCTACTAAAGCTATAACTAGTAAAGGTCTTAACAAATAATTAAAATTATTGATAAAATTTTAGAAATCACTATTTTTATAACTATAATAAAAACCAATAATTACGAAATATAAAAGGGAAAAAACAGCCAAAAAAGGCTGTTTTTTCATAAAAATTAAGGGTATAAATATATTAATCAAGTTAAAACCCAAGTAATTTAAGATAAATTAAAAGGTTATAACATTAATAATTATTTTCATAAGTTAAAAATTCCGTTGGCGAAGAAAAAATTTTTTCTACAAAAATATTATATCATTTTTTTAGAAAAAAATAAAATTAAAATTTTGAAAAAAAATTTCATTATTATGATTTTATTGTTTATTAAAAATTAAAGAAAATAATAAAAAATAATTAAGAAAAAATAAAAAGAATATAATATTTTTATTTTTAAAATTATAAAAAAATGATATAATATCAATATAGATATGATTCAAAAAAAGAGAAGAAGGAGTGTGATTTATTGAAAAAATTAATAAAAATTTTTATAATGTTTTTAGTAATATTTAATTTTATTTTCTCTACAGAAAATAATTTAGATAAAAAAATGGAGGTAAAAAATAATATGAATATAAAAGAAATATATTTAGCTGGAGGATGTTTTTGGGGAGTTGAAGCATATTTTGAAAGAATAAAAGGAGTAATTGATGTACAGTCAGGATATGCCAATGGAAAAACAGAAAATCCTAAATATGAAGATGTAGTGTATAGAGCTACAGGACATGCAGAAACAGTTTGTGTAACTTATGATTCTGATAAAATAAATCTTGAAACTTTATTACAATATTATTTTAGAATAATAGACCCAACAAGTATAAATAAACAAGGAAATGATATTGGAACACAATATAGAACAGGAATTTATTATACAGATGAGAAAGACAGAGAGATAATTCAAAAAGAATTAGATGACCTTCAAAAAGGATATAACAGAAAAATAGTAGTAGAAAATAAAAAATTAGAAAATTTTTATTTAGCAGAAGATTATCATCAAGATTATTTAAAGAAAAATCCAAATGGTTACTGTCATATTGATTTATCAAAAGCAGATGAGGTAATAGTTAATAAAAATAAATATAAAAAATTATCAGAAAAAGAATTAAAAGAAAAATTAACAGATATACAATATAAAGTAACTCAAAAAGCTGATACAGAAAAACCATATCAAAATGAATATTGGGATTTTTATGGAAAAGGAATATATGTAGATATAACCACAGGAGAACCATTATTTTCTTCAAAAGATAAATTTGATTCTGGGTGTGGATGGCCAAGTTTTTCAAAAGTTATAGCTTCAGAAGTTGTAAATTACTCAATGGATAAAAGTTATGGAATGAGAAGAGTAGAAGTAAAAAGTAGAGTGGGAGAATCCCATTTAGGTCATGTTTTTGATGATGGACCACAAGATAAAGGAGGATTAAGATATTGCATAAATAGTGCTTCTATAAAATTTATTCCTTTAGAAAAAATGGAAGAAGAGGGATATGGAGATTTAATTCCTTTTGTAGAATAGTTATAAGAAAAGGGACTTATAATAGTTCCTTTTTTATTTTATATAATTTTTGACATTTGTTAAAATATGATTTTCTTTATCATAATTCAAAGTAAAATAATATAGTTATAAAAAAAATAACATTTGACAATTTTTGTTTAATATATTAAAATATAAGAAGTGCCTAAATTACTAAAAATAAAAAATATTAAGAAAGGATGAGTAATGAGTTTAAAAAGAAGATTATTTTGTTATTTTTTAGCAATTCAGACAGTATATGGGGGAACGGTATCAGATATTATTGATTATCAATTATACAAAGATTTTGCTATGAATAAAGGACAATTTAAAGTAGGAGCAACTAACGTAGTAGTAGAAAGAAAAGATGGAAGTTTTAAAGTAATTAATTTACCTATTCCAGATTTTGCTTCAACAGATTCTAATGCAGTAGGAACTTTAATAGACCCAAATTATGTAGCTGGGGTTAAACATAATAAGGGATATACTACAGTAAAATATGGATACAACACAGGACATACTTATAAATTAATAGATAGAAATGAAAAATCTAATAGAGATTATCATACACCTAGATTAAATAAAGTAGTAACAGATGTAGCACCAACAAAATACAAACAAGATGATACTTTAGAACAAGATTGGAAAAATAAATATTCAATGTTTGCTAGAGTAGGAAGTGGAATACAATATACTCAAAAGGAAAATGGAGATAAAATTTATGAAGCATATGCTTATGAATATCTTACAGGTGGAATTATAACAAGTGATATGTTATATAAAGGAATATGGATAAATGATAGAGGACCAAATATGAATAATTATTTAGATAAAAGTCCTTTACCAATATATATTGAACAAGGTGATAGTGGTTCACCATTATGGGGATTTAATAATGAAACTCAAGAATGGGAATTAGTTGCTTTTGGGATGGCAATATCAGATAAGGTAAGTATATATATTCCAGTAGATAAAGCTTTCATGGAACAAGTAATGAAAGAAGATTATTTACCAGAAATAGAAGATATAAAAACTGATGGAGAAATTGTTTGGAATGGAATTAAAGAAGAAGATGGAAAAAATCAGGGTATAGGGACAATAGTTCAAGGAAATAATAAATGGGACTATAATGGATTAAAATCAGAATTGAACCTTGCTAATGCTAGTAATGATGAATTGAATTTTACAAAACATGTTACATTTGCTGGAGAAGGAGGAACAATAAAATTAGCTGATTCTATAAATATGGGAGCAGGAAAACTTACTTTTAAAAACAATTACATAGTAAAAGGTGAAACAGGAAATGAAACTTGGGTTGGGGCTGGAATAGAAATTGACAAGGATAAGGAAGTTATTTGGCAAGTAAATGGAGTTGAAGGAGATGCTCTTCATAAAATTGGAGAAGGAACTTTACATGTTAATGGAACAGGAATAAATAAAGGTGCTTTAAATGTTGGAGATGGAATAGTTGTATTAGACCAACAAGAAGATATTAATGGAGAAAAACAAGCTTTTGAATATATAGATATTGTTAGTGGAAGAGCTACAGTAGTTTTAAAAGATTCAGAACAAATAGATACTTCTAAAATAAATTTTTTATTTAGAGGTGGAAGATTAGATGTACATGGAAATGAAATTACTTTTGGAAAAATAAATGCTGTTGATAGTGGAGCTATGATAGTAAATCATACTGATAAAAAATCTACAATAAATATTGATACAGATAAATTTATAGGGGATTCATCAATATACCATGGACAATTTGGAGAAAAGGATGAAGAAAAAATAAATGGGGAAATGGATGTAAATATAGGTGGAAAAAATAATAAAACTTTTGCTATTACAGGTGGTTCAAATTTAAATGGAGATTTTAATCTTACATCTTCTGGTACAACTTTAATTCTTTCTGGAGAAAGAGATTTGCATGCTGGAGAAAAAATAAAAGAAACAACAGTAAATGGAGATTACTATTTTAGTGAATTTACTTTTAAAAATATAAATATGGCACAAGGAAGTAATTTCTATGGAAGTGTATATTCTGTAATAAATGGAGATGTAAAAACAGAGGGAGAAAATAATGTTGTTTTAGGATATATTAGTGATGAAACAAAGATAGTTTATGATAGTACTCAAGAAACTAAAGAACAAAATGCTGTTGAAACAACATTAAGTGATAAAGTAAGTGGAGATAGATTTAAAAATATAACAACTTTTTATACAGGAAATTTAGATATAAAAAATAATTCTAATTTAAAAATGGGTTATACTCAATTAAAAGGAGATATAAATTTAGAAAATAGTGATGGTTATTTTTCTAATTCTATAGTTACAGGAAATGTTTCTCAAAAAGGAAGTAATTCTATTATAGAAAACACTACTCTAGTTGGTAATTTAAATTTATCAGGATTATCTAATTCAACTTTAACAAATTCTTCAATAAATGGAGATATAAATTTAAGTAATAGTAATTTGAAATTAGTAGATTCAGTATTAAATGGAACTATAGGAACTATAGATGGAGAATTAAATTTATTAAGTACAATTTGGAATATATCTGGAGATTCTCAAGTAAATACACTATTATTAGGAAATAATACTAAAATTAATTTTAAGAAAAATCCATTTGAAAAAAGTGCTGAAGAATTTTCAACATTAACTGTTGGAGATTTTTATGGAAATGCAACTATTAATTTTAATACAGATTCAAAAACAGGAAAAAGTGATAAAGTAATTATTAATAATTTGGCTGAAGATAATTTAAAATTAACAATAGATTTTAATGATAAAGCAGAAGTTCCTGATTTTGGAAATAGTTTTAGTTTAATGGAAATTCAAGCATCAGAAAATAAACAATTAGAAATTGTTGGAAATGATGGAAGCAATGTAGTTGATATTGGTTCTGTAAAAACAGAATTAAAAGTAAATAAGGATGAAAATGACAAAATGGATATATCAGTATATATTCCAAGTGAAATAGATAAAAGAACAGCAGGGTCTACTACTAATGCTATGTTATCAGAATATGCTGCTAGAATGGAATTGATAAAATCTCAAAGAAATTTAGTAAAAGATTCGATGTTAGCTATGGATGGAGAAAATTTCCAAGAAGGATTCTCATATAGAGGAAATTATTCAGAATCAAATTATGAAAGTAATAAATTTAGAGAATATAATCAAAATATAATTAACCATGGAGTTTCATATGAAAATATGGAATATTTAAATAATATGAATTATTATAAAGGAATATCTTTTATATATGGAAAATCTAATATTGATTATGATGGAAATTATTCAGGAAATATGGAAACTTATTCAGCTAATGTATATGGAAAATTCTTAAGAAATGATGGATATTTTATAAAAGGAAATTTAGGATTTAACTATGTAAAAGATGAGATAGATTCAGAAAGCTTTAATACAGGAATATTTAATTTTGGAAGTGGAATAGGAATTAGTAAGAAGGTGAATGATTTAAAATTAACAACAGGAATAGATTTTAATATGTATTATATTCCAGGTGTAGATTACCAATTAAGATTTAAAGATAAAGTTCAAAAAGCTTCTATTGATGATGAATTTATTTTAGAAATAAATCCAGAAGTTAGAATAGAAAAAGAATTTGAAAATAATACTCCAATCAAAGTAAATAGTTATGGAGTATTAGCTTATGAATTAAATCAAAATTTAAGTGGAAAAAGTTTAGAGGTAACAACAGTAGAAAAACAAGTACAAACTGCTTTAATAGAAAAAGGAGCTAGTTTAAAAGTTGGAACGGATTTACAATATGAAAATATAGGAGTAAGTGCAGAACTTAAATATTATATGGGAGAATATGGAGCTGAAAAATTAACAGGTACTATAAAAGGAAGTTATAAGTTTTAATATTAAAGAGGTTATTACAATTTTTGTGATAACCTCTTTTTTTACAGTAAAATAATGAAAAATATATTAAAAATAATAGAAAAATAATGAAAACGAACAAAAAATTTATAAAAAATAAAAAAAGGTCATTTTTTAGTATAAAATAATATGAAAAAGTATTTAAAAAAATAAAAAAATATACTATCCTATTAATATAAAGAGAAAATAAAAATGTATTATATTTGAAGAATAAGGAGGAAAAATATGAAAAAAGGTGTATTAATGACAGGTATTGCTTTAATGTTATCTGGACTTTTAGTTGGTTGTGGTGGTGGAAATAAAGAAAAAGCTAAAGATAATGGAGCAGGAAATCTAACTATTTATTGTCCACATCCATTGGAGTTTATTGACCCTCTAGTAAAAGAATTTGAAGTAAAAACTGGAGTATCTGTAGAAGTAATAGCTGCTGGTACAGGAGAGTTAATGAAGAGAGTTGAATCTGAAAAAGATAATCCTCTAGCAGATATATTATGGGGAGGAACAATAAGTACAGTAGAACCTATTAAAGATTACTTCCTACCTTATACAAGTGTTAATGAAGATTCATTCTATGACGCTTATAAAAATAAAGAAGGAAATATGACTAGATTTACAGCTGTTCCAAGTGTATTAATGGTAAATACTAATTTAATAGGAGATATAAAAGTTGAAAGTTATGAAGATTTATTAAATCCAGCATTAAAAGGAAAAATAGCTTTTTCTGACCCAGCTAAATCTTCATCATCATTTGAACATTTAGTAAATATGCTTTATGCAATGGGTAATGGAGACCCTGATAAAGGTTGGTGGTATGTAGAAAAATTAATGAATAACTTAAACTATACATTACTTTCTGGTTCATCAGCAGTTTATAAAGGTGTAGCAGATGGAGAATATACAGTTGGACTTACATTTGAAGAAGGTTCAGCAAAATATGTAAATTCAGGAGCTCCAGTAAAAACAGTTTATATGAAAGAGGGAGTTATTGTTAAACCAGATGGTGTATATATTATAAAAAATTGTAAAAATGAAGAAAATGCTAAAAAGTTCGTAGACTTTGTAACAGGTAAAGAAGCTCAAACAATGATTACATCTGAATTAAATAGAAGAAGTATAAGAAAAGATGTTGGAGCAGGAAAAGGATTAGAAGCTTTAGAAAATATTAATGTCATAGAAGATGATATAAATGTAGTAAATGCTTCTAAACAACAATGGCTAGACAAATTTAAAGATATATATACTAAATAGTACAAATAAATAATCCTGAAAAAATATCCATTACTTAGCTGTGGGTTATAACTAAGTTTTGGATATTTTTTAAATAAGAATAGAGAGGTGTAAAATGAGTGTTGAGATAAAAGTAAAAAATGTAGTAAAAAAATTTGGAAATAATGTAATTATTCCTGATATGACAGTTGATATAAAAAATGGAGAATTTTTTACATTATTAGGACCATCAGGTTGTGGAAAAACAACTTTACTTAGAATGATAGCTGGATTTAATAGTATAGAAGGTGGAGAGATTTATTTTGGTGACACAGTTATAAACGATATGCCAGCTCATAAAAGAAATATAGGAATGGTTTTCCAAAGTTATGCAATTTTTCCACATATGACAGTTAGAGAAAATGTTGAATATGGATTAAAACTTAGAAATATTCCAAAAAATGAGATGAAAGAGAAAGTTGATAACATATTAGATGTTGTAAAAATTTCTCAATATCAAGATAGATTACCAGAAAGATTATCTGGAGGACAACAACAAAGGGTAGCTTTAGCAAGAGCTATAGTTATTCATCCAAGTGTACTTTTGATGGATGAACCTCTTTCAAACCTTGATGCTAAATTAAGATTAGAAATGCGTTCAGCCATAAGAGATGTACAAAAGAAAGTTGGAATAACAACAGTTTATGTTACACATGACCAAGAGGAAGCCTTAGCTATATCAGATAGAATAGCTGTTATAAATAATGGAGTTATTCAACAATTAGGAAGACCTCATGATATTTATACAAGACCATATAATCAATTTGTAGCTACTTTTATAGGATATTCAAATTTATTTTATGGAAAAATAGAAATTCAAAATAAAAATACTTATATTGTATTTAAATCAGGTTATAAAATTTTAATGGATAATTTAGTTGATACAGTAAAAGATGGACAAAAAGTTATTGTTGCTATCCGTCCAGAAGAATTTTCAATAGCAGAGTCAGGAATAGAAGTAGAAATAAAAACAAGTACTTTCTTAGGAAAATATAATACTTATGAAATAGAACCATTAAACGAAGAAATAGTTGAAAATATGCCAGCTTTAGAATTTTCTCAAGATATAGGTCATGCAGAAAAAATTTATAATGTAGGAGAAAAAATTTTCTTAAAACCAAATTCTCAAAAAATAAATATATTTACAGAGGATGGTGAAAAGAGCCTAATCAAAGGAGTTGAAATATATGTTGAGTAAAAAAATAAAATGGGATTTCTGGACAGTGGTTACTTTAGTAATAGCATTAATTTTTACATTATTTCTTATCTATCCATTATTCTCATTATTTATAAGTGGATTCCAAAATCCTAATACAGGAGAATGGGGATTGGATAATTTTACTAGATTTTTTAGTAGAAAATATTATTATCAAGGACTTTTAAACAGTTTTAAAGTTACTTCATGTGTAACTATTTTGGCAATTTTTATAGGTGTACCTATTGCTTATTTTATGACAACATATAAAATAAAATTAAAAGGTTTAATAGAAGTTTTAATAATTATTTCTATGTTGTCTCCTCCATTTATAGGAGCTTATTCATGGGTTTTATTATGCGGAAGAAGTGGAGTTGTAACACAATTTTTTAGAAATTCATTAGGGATAAAACTTCCAACTATTTATGGATTTACTGGAATACTTTTAGTATTTACTTTAAAGTTATATCCATTTATATATCTTTATGTTTCAGGAGCTTTAAAAAAAATAGATGTATCATTAAGTGAAGCAGCTGAAAGTTTAGGATGTACATCTTTTAGAAAAGTTTGGACAATTATAATGCCTCTTATTTTACCTACATTGATGTCTGGAGGACTTTTAGTGTTTATGAATGCCATGGCAGACTTTGGAACTCCAATGTTAATAGGAGAGGGATTTAATGTAATGCCTGTATTAATTTATTCTGAGTTTGTAGGAGAGATGGGTGGAAATGCCAACTTTGCTGCTGCAATGGCTACTATTATGGTATTAATTACAATAGTTTTATTTGTTGGACAAAAATATATTGTTAATAAAAAATCTTTTGTTATGAGTTCGTTAAGACCTATTCAACCAACAGAGATAAAAGGAGTTAAAGGAGTATTAATACATATTTTCATATATTTTGTTGTATTTTTATCAATAATTCCACAAATTACAGTAATCTATACATCTTTTTTAAAAACAAGAGGTTCAATGTTTGTTGATGAATTTTCTCTAGAAAGTTATAGAAGAATTTTCTCGAGAATGGGAAGTGCTATATTAAATACATATATTTATGGGGGAATAGCTATTGTAATAATCATAATTATGGGGATGTTTATTGCATATATTTCTACTAGAAAAAGAAATTTCCTTACAGGAATAATAGATACAATGACAATGTTTCCATATATTATTCCTGGTTCTGTAATAGGTATAACTTTATTACTAGCTTTTAATAGTAAACCAATAATATTAAGTGGAACAGCAATAATTATTATAATTTCATTTGTAATAAGAAGATTACCTTATACCTTACGTTCATCAGCAGCTATTTTATATCAAATAAGTCCAAGTTTAGAAGAAGCTTCTATAAGTTTAGGATGTTCACCAGTAAAAACTTTCTTTAAAATTACTGCTATGATGATGTTACCAGGAGTATTATCAGGAGCAATACTAAGTTGGATAACAGTTATAAATGAATTGAGTTCTTCTGTAATTTTATATACAGGAACAACAAGAACAATGTCAGTTTCAATTTATACAGAGGTAATAAGAGCAAGTTATGGTACAGCAGCAGCTTTATCAACAATTTTAACTGTAACTACAGTTATTTCATTGTTAATTTTCTTTAAAGCTACTGGTGGAAGAAATGTAAATGTATAGTAGATGAATTTACTTATTTATGATAGAATAAAATAAAAAGTATAGAGGGATAGCTTATGAAAAAAAGAGAATTTATTAGTTTTAAAGAACAAATGAAAAAAACTCTTATTTTTTATTCACTTATTCCTCTTCTTTTAATTACTTTTATGGGATATTGTAGTGTTTATTTAACAAATTATTTAGTTATAAAAAAAGAAAATCAAGAAGTAAGTAAAATATTATCAAAAAAAATAGATATTATGGTATCAGAAGCTTTTGAAAAAATAGATATCCTATCTAGAAATGAAAAAATAATAGAGGAGTTAGTTAATAAAAAAATAACAAGTATAACATATCAAGAAATATATAATATTATAAATAATATTGAATTGGAAGGTAATTTAATCATTTTTGATAAAAATAAAAATTCTTGTACAAATATAAAAAGTAAAAAATTAACTTCAAGAAATGTTTTTAACTCTATGATTTTTACTAGAATGGATAATAATCCTAACAATATAGTAGGAGTTACTGGAAAATTTTATTTTTTAGATGGAGAAGAAAGTGACTATTGTATTTGTAAAGCAATAAAAAAAAATGGAGAGATAATAGGTTATGTAGCATATTATTTATCTGATAGTTTTTTAAAAGAAACTATTGGAAAATATAGTCAAAACACAATTATTTTAGTTGATAAATATAATAATATTATTATGACAACTAATGAAAGTTTTAGAAATGGAATTAATAAAATAGGAAAAAAATTACAAATTAGTGAAAATTTTTCAAAAATAGATGAAAATAGATATTTTATTAGTCAAAGAAAAATATATTATTCAAATATGTCAATTTATTGTATATCTTCTTTAGATTATATAATAAAGAGTTTTTTTAATACTTTTATATATAGTATTTTTGTATTGTTTATTTTAACTTTTATTATGGCTAAAGTAGTTAGAAGAGTAGCAATAAATAAAACAAAAGCTATGGAAGAAATTATTTCAGGAATTGAAAAGTTAAAAAAAGGAGATTTAAATGCAAAACTTATAATAAACTCTAATGATGAATTTCAAATAATAGCTGACTCATATAATAAAATGCTTGAAAGTATAAAAGAGTTAATCGAGAAAAATAAAGAGGAAACAGAACATAGTATAATTTCAGAGATAAAACAATTAGAAAGTCAGTTTAATCCCCATTTTTTATTTAATACTTTAGAAATGTTAAGATATACGATAAAAACTGATATTTCAAAGGCTAATAAGATAATATTAAATATTTCATCTATTTTAAGATTTAGTATAGAAAATAAATCTTCAGAAGTTACAATGGCAAGAAATATGTTTTATATAAAAAATTATTTAGAAATACAAAAATTTAGATTTGGAGAAAAATTTCAATATGAAATTAATATGAAAGAAGAATTAAATGATATATTATCTCCAAAATTGATAATGCAACCAATAATAGAAAATTCTATAAAATATGGCTTTATTCAAGAAAAAACTTTTAAAATAAATATCTTTATAAAAGAAATTAGAAATAATTTAATTATAATAATCTATAATAATGGTAAAGGAATGACAAAGAATGAATTATATTTAGTTAGAGAAAAACTTAATAAAGAGAAATTAGAAACAAAAGAACATATAGGACTATATAATGTTCAAAGAAGAATACAACTTATGTATGGAAAAAATTATAAATTAATTATAAAAAGTATATTAAATAAAGGAACTTTTGTAAAAATAATTCTTCCAATATCTAAAGGAGAAAATTATGATAAAGATATTAATAGTTGAAGATGAAGAAATAATAAGAAAAGGATTAATAAATACTATAGATTGGTTATCTAAAGATTGTACAATAATAGGTGAAGCTATAAATGGAAAAGATGGTTTAGAAAAAATAGAAAGTTTATCTCCAGATTTAGTAATTACTGATATAAGAATGCCTGTATTAGATGGATTAGAAATGATTAGAGAGGCCATGCAACAAGGAAAAACTTTTGAAAAAATTATATTGACTAGTTATGGAGAATTTGAATATGCTAAGGAAAGTATTAACTTAGGTGTAGTTGAGTATATTTTAAAACCTATAGATGAAGATATTTTATATGAAGCTTTAGATAAGGTTAGAGAAAAATTAAGTGAAAAAGAACTTTTGAGAAAAGTGGAAGAAGTAGTGGATACTAAAGATGATATGGAATTTTTTAATATTGAGTTTTATTTTGACAATAATATAGAAAATAAATATGTGAGAAAAAGTTTGGAAAAAATAAAAAATTATTATTATGAAAAATTAAATATAAAAGATTTATCAGAGGAATTTGATGTAAGTACAGGATATTTAAGTAGAAAATTTAAAGAAGAAGTTGGAGAAACTTTTTTAGATATTTTAAATAAATATAGAATCCAAAAATCTATAAAGCTTTTGATGAAAGAAGAATATAAATTATATGAAATTTCTGAAAAAGTCGGTTTTACTGACTATAAACATTTTTGTACTGTCTTTAAAAAATATCTTAATGTTGCTCCAGGAGATTTTTTAAAACAAAAATTAGTTTTAGTAAAGGAAGAAAAATAAAAACAGCCTATTATAGGCTGTTTTTTTATACCTTATTTTTAAAAACTTTTAATTCATTTTCTATATGAAAAGATATTTGAAGTAAATCTCTCTTCATTTTTTCTAAAATATCTTCTGTAAAACGAGTACTAGGACCAGAAATAGTAAGTCCATATAAAAGTTCATTTTCAGCTCCTAAAATAGGAACACATATAGCAGTTACTCCCTCAGTTACCTCAGAATTAGAAATTCCAAACCTATTTTTATAAATAATTTTAATATCTTCTAATAGTTTTTTCTTTCCAAGAGTTTCTTTGATAATGAGAGAATTTTTTTCAAGAAATTCATTTTTAAAATCATCATCTTTAAACGCTAATAAAGTTTTTCCAGTAGCTCCTATATGCAAAGGAACAGTATAACCAGATTCTACGTCTTCAGATAATACATGAGTACTTTTAATCATATTAATCCAAACCCCTATTTTATCAATAATAGTTGTTAAGACAATATTTTCATTATATTTTTTACTTAATTTCTCCATTTCAGTTGAGATAATTTCTTTTAAGTCGAAATTATTTCTAACTCCAATAGAAGCTCTTAATATACTTGTAGTTAATTTGTATTTACTATTTTCTTGATGTTGTTCTATCCAACCAGCATATTCTAGAGTTTTTAAAATTCTAAAAGTAGTTGTTTTATGTAAACCTAAATGTTTACTAATTTCAGATACTCCTAAATATTTAACTTGTAATTTAGAAAATAATTCTATAACTTCTATAGCTCTACATATAGAATTGATATATTGAGAATCTTTCTCCATTTTTCACCTCTTTCTTTTACCTAATTAAATTATAATATATTTTTTATTTATAAGTCAATTATTAAAAAAAACGAATAGATTTTTTATTCCAAAAATGTGTTTTTTTAAAACTTAAAAACTAATAAATAGACTAAAAATTAAAAATAAAACAAAAAATAGTTGACAATAAATAAAATAAATAGTAAAATAGTTTCGTAGACAGAAACGCGTTCCGCTATTGTGAATAAAAAATAAAAATATTGTTTTTTGTGAACAAGGAGAAAAAATGATAAAAATTTTAAAAGAAAAAGATAGAGTAATTAGTAATTGGAGTGGAGGAGTTACAAAACAATTATATATTTATCCAGAAGATTCTACTTATCAAGAAAGAAATTTTAAATTTAGAATAAGTATAGCTACAACAGAATTAGAAAATTCTACTTTTACAAAATTAGAAAATACTCACAGAGTAATATCAATTTTAGATGGAAAAATGGAGTTAGAACACAAAAATCATCATAATATAACTTTAGAAAAATATCAAATAGATAGATTTGAAGGAGATTGGGATACTTTTTCTAAAGGTAAAGTTACAGATTTTAATCTTATGATAAAAGATGGTAGTGGAGATTTTTTCTTTAAAGAAATAGAAAAAGAAGAAAATATAATATTTTCTGAAAAAGATTTATTAGGATTTGTATTTTGTATATCTGGAACCTTATTAGTAGATAACAATGAATTAAAAAGTGGTGAAATATTAATAACAGATAATAAAAAAATAAAAATACAAAATAATGGAAAAATATT